>JAGIAU010000199.1 GCA_017744755.1 Microbacteriaceae bacterium | reverse complement strand
GGTTCCCGTCGAGCTCGCGCACGAGGTCCGCGACGACGCTCGGGTCGAGCAGGCCGCCGGTCACGGCGTCGACGAGCGCCGAGCCGGCGGCGGCGCCGAGGCCGCCGAGGCGCAGCCGCGGGACGCCCGCGAGCGCGTTCTCCACCGCCTCGTCGTCCCGGGCTGCGAAGGCGAGGGCGACGGACTCGGCGGAGAGCCGGCGGGCGACGAAGCCGAGCGCGGCGAGCGACTCCGTGTCGAGGTGCTGCGCGTCGTCGACGACGAGCAGCACCGGCTCGTCCTCGCCGGCGCGGGCGAGGAGCGACAGCGTCGCGAGGCCGATGAGCGCCTGCTCCGGCGGGCGGCCGTCGGCGAGGCCGGCGGCGACGCGCACGGCGTCGCGCTGCTTCGCCGGGAGCTCGTCGACGAAGCGGCCGAGCGCGCGGCCGAGCTGCTGCAGCGCGGCGAAGGCGAGCGCCGACTCGACCTCGTAGCCGGTGATCCGCAGCACGCGCACGCCGATCGACTCGGCGACGGCCTGCGCGAGCAGCGTCGTCTTACCGACGCCCGGGTCGCCCTGGACGAGGAGCGCGCCGCCGACGCCGTTGCAGGCGTTCGTCACGAGCACGCGAAGGGCGTGGAGCTCGTCATCACGGCCCACGAATACCGGCGGCGGGATCGTTGATATGCGCCGAGCGTAGGACAACCGTGATGGTGCGGCTGCACCGCGTTCTGTGCGGGGGGCGTCCCCTTCGACTCGCCTCCGGCTCGCTCAGGGGGCCAGTTCGACTCGCCTCCGGCTCGCTCAGGGAACCGGTCGTGGAACCGCTACGGGCGCGGCGGCGGGTAGAGATAGAGCGGGATCGAGGCGGCGTCGACCGTCCGCGACCCGTAGGTCAGCGGCGTCCAGTTGTACTCCTCGATCGTGATCGTGCCGTCGTCGTTGACCGCGTTCACGTAGGCGACGTGGTTCGCGCCGTAGCCGAACCACGCGACCGCGCCGGCGACCGGCGTCGTCGACGAGGCCCAGCCGTTCGCCGTCCAGGCCTCGGCCCAGCTCGACGCCTCGCCGCCGGTCGGCGTCAGGTAGCCCCACGGCATGAGCCACGGCGCGCCGAACGAGCCGGCGTCGCGGTTCAGGCGCCATGCGACGAAGTCGGTGCAGGTGCGGATGCCGTAGCCCATCGGCGACATGCCGTAGCCGTTCGGGCTGTCCTTCAGGTAGTAGTCGTCGCCGAGCGGCCATGAGATCGTGCCGCCGGAGAGCCGGTACGCGGCCGCGAGGTCCTCTGCGGTCGGCTGGCCGGGCAGGCCCGTCAGCGTGTCGCGCTCCGCGATGACGGGCGCCTCGCCCTCCGCGATGTCGATGCCCTGACCGGCGAGCGCGAGCTGCGCGGGCGCGTTCCGCTCCGTCGTCGACGAGGCGACCGCGGGGTCCTGGACCACCGCATAGGCGGGGATCGCGAACGCTCCGACGAGGCCGACCGCAACCGCGAACGCAAGAGCCTGGCGGAGCATGGATTCCAGCGTACCGCTCAAGCCGCCACGGAACCTGGGACCAGGTACTCGTCCCACCCCGCCGGCGCCCGCTCGACCCCGCGCACGAGCCACATCGGGCCGTGCGGCGGGCGCGGCTTGACGCGCAGCTGCCAGCCCATCTCGGCCGGCGTCCGATCGCCCTTCACGTTGTTGCAGCGCAGGCAGCAGGCGACGAGGTTCTCCCAGGAGTCGGCGCCGCCGCGCGAGCGCGGGAGCACATGGTCGATCGTCGTGGCCGGGGCGGCGCAGTAGCCGCAGCGCTGCGCGTCTCGGCGCAGCACCCCGCGCCGGGACACCGGCACCTGACGGCCGCCGGGGATCCGCACGTAGTTGCGCAGCACGATGACGGAGGGGCGCGCCCAGCTCCGCGTCTCGGAGCGCACGACGTCCACCTCGTCGGCGGCGACCACGGTCGCCTTCTGGTTCATCACAAGGACGAGCGCCCGTCGGAAGCTCACGACGGCGAGCGGCTCATACCCCGCGTTGAGGACCAGCGTGCGCGTCATCGCACTCCGCTTGTCCCGCCGGATATGTGGACCATGGGGACAGGATAGCCGGGCGTCGCTGTGCGAGGAGCGGATCGGCGCGCCGGGAATCGCGCGTTCATCGGGCGTTTCCGCCCCCGACGCTTTCGGGGACGATCCCGGGAGAGCCGAGGGCGGCGGGGCGGGACGCTCAGACGGCGACGAAGACGTGCGAGGCCGTCTCGGCCGGGAGCACGATGGGCGCCGAGCCGTCGACGTGGAAGCGCACATCGCGGCCGTCGCGCGAGATGGAGGCGTCGGCGCCCGGCACGATCCCGGCCTCCTTGAACTGCTGCAGCAGCACGGGGTCCACCTGCACCGGCTCGCCGATGCGGCGGATCGTCCCGCGGACCTCCTCGCCGGTGCTCGCCAGCGCGGTCGCGACGCCGACGACGCCGTGCATGAACTCCGGCGAGGACTTGCCGCCGATCTCTTCGAGGCCGGGGATCGGGTTCCCGTACGGGGACTCCGTCGGCTCGCCGAGCAGGTCGTAGAGCCGGCGCTCGACCTGCTCGCTCATGACGTGCTCCCAGCGGCAGGCCTCGTCGTGCACGAGCTCCCAGTCGAGCCCGATGACGTCGGCGAGGAGGCGCTCGGCGAGGCGGTGCTTGCGCATGACGTGCACGGCGCGACGGCGGCCCTCGGCGGTGAGCTCGAGATGCCGGTCGCCCTCGACGCTGACGAGGCCGTCCCGCTCCATGCGGCTGATGGTCTGCGACACCGTCGGGCCGGAGTGGCCGAGGCGCTCGGAGATGCGCGCGCGGAGCGGCACGATCCGCTCCTCCTCGAGGTCCAGGATCGTGCGGAGGTACATCTCGGTCGTGTCGACGAGGTCCGTCATGCGCGCCGCCCTTCCGTGCCGATCCAGCCTGGCCCATGCGGCCCGGCGTGTACAGCCTAACCAGGCGCGGTCCGAGGGGATTCCCCCGGCTGCATAGAATCTTGCCCGTGGCGAGCATCGAGATCCCCCCGCACCTCCTACCCGCCGATGGCCGCTTCGGCTGCGGCCCGTCCAAGGTGCGGCCGGAGCAGCTCGCGCATCTGACGGCGAACGCGCACCTCCTCGGCACCTCGCACCGGCAGGCGCCGGTCAAGGACCTCGTGGGCCGCGTCCGCGGCGGCCTCGCCTCGCTCTTCTCCGCGCCGGACGGCTACGAGATCATCCTCGGCAACGGCGGCTCGACCGCGTTCTGGGACGCCGCGGCCTTCGGCCTCATCGAGCGGCGCGGCGAGTTCCTCGCCTTCGGCGAGTTCGGCTCGAAGTTCGCCGCCGCGGCGAAGGCGCCGTGGCTCGAGACCCCGCACATCGTCTCGGCGGAGCCGGGCTCGCGCGCCTCGATCGATCCCGGCGCCGACGCGGACATCGTCGCCTACCCGCACAACGAGACCTCGACCGGCGTCATGGCGCCCGTCGTCCGGGCGGGGATCGAGAACGCCCTGACGGTCGTGGACGCGACGAGCGCCGCCGGCGGCATCGCCTTCGACCCGACCGCGGTCGACGTCTACTACTTCGCCCCGCAGAAGAACTTCGCCTCGGACGGCGGCGTGTGGTTCGCGCT
>JAGIAU010000198.1 GCA_017744755.1 Microbacteriaceae bacterium | reverse complement strand
AGCTAGCGTAGGCGCGTCGACGCCGAACCTGGCCAGCGCCGCTAGCAGCGCCGACGCCGGCCTTCAGCGCGCCGCCGAGAACGCGGCCGCGGCCCGTGCCGCCGTGCACTCGCAGGCGACGACGGTCGAGGCGGCGACGGGGGCGGTCCCGGTCGTGGCCGAGCAGTCGGCGGCGCAGCAGCCGCAGGCCGCGCGGCACGCGGCGCCGTCGCAGATCCAGCAGGAGCCGCTCTCCGCGAGCCTCGTCGCGAACCTCCCGGCCCCGACGGTGCCGCCGGTGCAGGCGGCGGCGCAGGCGCTCGTCGAGGCGGCGGCGGCCGGCACCCCGGTCCAGTCGGCGGTCCCGGCCGAGGTCTCGACGGCCACCGCGAACCTGCGGGCGGCGGCGATCCCGTTCGACCCGTCCTCCGCCCTCGCCGCGGCGCGCGACGAGGCCGGTCAGGCCGCGCCGGCCATGAGCCGCCTGCGCGTCACGCACCGGCTCACCTGCGGGGACCGGATGGCGCTCGCGGCCGAGGTGCACCCGGGCGTGTTCATGTGGGGCAACTCGTTCCTGACGTCCGAGCAGCGCCTGCGCGAGGTCGGCTGGATCGCGACCGCCATCGTCAGCCACGAGACGATCGAGGTCACGGACGACATGCTCCGCCAGGCTGCGATGGTCCGCGACTCCTTCGCGGCGCCGTAGGACAGGCCCGGCTCCGGGTCAGTCGCGGGGGCGAGCGGCGCGGAGCAGGTGCTTCTGGATCTTGCCCGACGCCGTGCGGGGGAGCTCGGCGACGACCTCGAGCGTGCGCGGCACCTTGTATCCGGCCAGCCGCTCGCGGAGGAACGCGATCATCCCGTCGACGGCGAGCGAATGCCCCGGCGCGAGCGTGACGATCGCGTGCGGCACCTCGCCCCACCGCTCGTCGGGGACGCCGATCACCGCGACGCCGGTGACGCCGGGGATGGCGGCGATCGCCTGCTCGACCTCGGCGGAGTAGATGTTCTCCCCGCCGGAGATGATCATGTCCTTCACCCGGTCGGCGATCGTGAGGAAGCCGTCCTCGTCGGCGAAGCCGATGTCGCCCGTGCGGAACCAGCCGTCCTCGGTGAAGGCCTCGGCTGTCGCCTCGGGTCGATCCCAGTACTCGCGGAGCACGTTCGGTCCGCGGACCTCGACCTCCCCGCGCTCCCCGGGGGCGACGACCTCGTCCGTCGCAGGATCCCGAAGGCGGTACTCCGTGAAGAAGTGCGCGAGCCCCGAGCTCCCGATGTGCGCTGCGGAGTGGTGGGCCGGCATCGCGGTGACCCCCGGCGAGGTCTCCGTCATGCCGTATCCGCCCGAGAACAGGAGTCCGCGGGCCGCGTAGGCGTCGATGACCTTCTTGGGGATCGCCGAGCCGCCGCAGGTCATCGATCGCAGCGACGAGATGTCGGCGGTCGGCCAGGCCGGGTCCTCCATCATCAGCTGGTAGGTCGTCGGGACGCCCGAGATGAACGTCGCCCGCAGCCGTTCGATCGTGGCGAGCGCCTCGCCGGCGACGAAGCGCTCCTGCAGCAGCAGCGCCCCGCCCTTGAGCAGGGTCGGCAGCACGCCCATCCCGAACGCCGCGACGTGGAACATCGGCGAGATGATCAGCGTCCGCTCGGTCGAGGTGACGTCGTAGTCGACGAGGGTGTTGAGGGCGTTCCAGGTGAGGTTGCCGTGCGTGAGCACGGCGCCCTTCGGCCGGCCCGTCGTGCCGGAGGTGTAGATGATGACGGAGGGGTCGTCGAGGCTCGTCTCGGGCGGCGACTCGAGCGGTCCCGCGCCGGCGAGGACCGACTCGTAGTCCTCGACCCAGCTCGGGGGCGCGTAGTCCGGTGCCGTGACCGGATCGACGACGACGATGCGCCGGATCTCGGTCGCGGTCGTCGCGCCCGTCGCCTGGGCGTCGAGGCCCGCGCCGTGCACGAGGACCTCGGCGCCGCAGTCCTCGAGCTGGAACTCGAGCTCGGGCACCGAGAGGCGGGTGTTGAGCGGGACGAAGACGGCGCCGATCCGCGCCGTCGCGAACATGACCTCGATGAACGACGGATGGTTGTTCCCGAGGTAGGCGACCCGGTCGCCCTTGGCGACCCCCCGGGCGAGGAGCCCTGCGGCGAGCGCGTCGATGCGATCGGCCAGCGCGTCGTAGGTCGTGCCGACGTCGCGGAAGACGATCGCGTCGCGGCCGCGCGACTTGACCGCGCGGCGGCGGATCCAGCTGCCGATGCCGTCGATCGTCACGACTGCGCGTAGTTCCGTTCGATGAACTCGACGACGACGGCGGGGCGCTCCTGGCCCTCGATCTCGATGACGCCGTCGATGTGGACCTGGTAGCCGCCCTTGACCTCCGTCACGGTCTTGATGGCGGCGGTCAGGCGGACCTTGGAGCCGGCGGGCACCGGTGAGGTGAACCGCACCTTGTCGAGGCCGTAGTTGACGCGGGTGCCGACGTCGCTGATCTCCAGCAGCTCGCCCCAGAGGGGGACGACGAGCGAGAGCGTGAGGAAGCCGTGGGCGATGGTGGTGCCGAAGGGGCCGTCCTTGGCGCGTTCCGGGTCGACGTGGATGTACTGGTGGTCGTCGGTCGCGTCGGCGAAGGTGTCGATGCGCTGCTGGGTGATCTCGATCCAGCCGGAGGAGCCGAGCGCGGTGGCCTCGAGGGCGGGGAGCTCGGCGACGGTGGTGGTGATGTTGGCCATGGGAGTCCTTTCAGAGTTGCAGCAGCCGCAGCGCGTTCTGCTTGAGGATCTTGGGTCGGACCTCGTCCTTGAGGTCGAGGGCGGCGAAGTCGTCGAGCCAGCGGTCGGGGGTCAGGACGGGGAAGTCGCTGCCGAAGCAGACCTTGTCCTGCAGGTAGGAGTTCGCGGCGCGCACGAGCTGCGGGGGGAAGTACTTCGGGCTCCAGCCGGACAGGTCGATCCAGGCGTTGCCCTTGTGGGTGGCGACCGACAGCTGCTCGTCGACCCAGGGCACGGACGGGTGGGCGAGGACGAGCTGGAGCGATGGATGCTCGGCGAGGACGTCGTCCAGGCGCATCGGATCCGAGAGGCGGGTGCGGAATCCGTGGCCGCCGGGCGTCCCCGCGCCGACACCGGTCTGCCCGGTGTGCACGATGACCGGGAGCCCGAGGGCCTCCAGGGCGTGCCAGAACGCGCCGAGTCCGGGATCGCTCGGGTCGAATCCCTGGACGGTCGGATGCAGCTTGAAGCCGCGGATGCCGTGATCGGCCACGAGGGAGCGGGCGAGGTCGATGGCGCGTTCCCCCTGGAGCGGGTCGACCGAGCCGAAGGGGATGAGCACGTCCGCGTGGTCGGCGGCCCTCGACGCGATCTCGATGCTGGAGATGGGCGGGTGCCCGAGGTTCGTCTCGGAGTCGACCGTGAAGACCACGGCGGCGATGCGGCGCTCGCGGTAGTAGGCGGCGACGCCCTCGAGGTCGGGCTGCGGCCCGTCCGCCTTGAAGTACTTGGCGAGCGCGGCGACGAGATCGTCCGGCAGGGACCGGTGGCCGTCCGCGCCGACCTCGATGTGGACGTGCAGGTCGATCGCCTCGATGGCGTCGACGTCGATCTCCGGGCGGTACATGTTCCTGGTCTTCTGGGCGAGCGCGGCGAGTCGG
>JAGIAU010000197.1 GCA_017744755.1 Microbacteriaceae bacterium | reverse complement strand
GATGGGCATGCGTTCTCCTTCGAATCCAGCCGCAGTTGACGAGAGTCTCGCACTGATGGATGACATCGGTCAATCCGAGATGCGTTCTGAATGTCATATATGCCGCCGCGGGGATGCGGAGGTTCCATGCCAGAATGACCCGCATGTCCGCCCGTGCCGTGCACGCGTTGAGGCCCGTCGCCGACGCCCATCATCTGCCCAAGTCGCGTCAGGGCTCCCCGACGAGCCTGCTGCTGATGCTGTTCGGCGACTACTGGCTGGAGCGCAGCCTGCCGCTGCCGTCCGCGGCGCTCGTGTCGCTGCTCGCGGACTTCGACGTCAGCGAGGTCGCCGCGCGGGCCGCGCTGAGCCGGATGGTCAAGAACCATCTGCTCACCTCGTCGCGGGCCGGGCGGAACACGTCCTACCTGCCCACGCCGCGCACGGTCGGGGTGCTGCGCTCGGCGCTCAAGCGCATGGAGGAATTCGGTCTGGAGGATCGCCCGTGGGACGGCATCTGGAGCGTCGTCGTCTTCGACGCGCCGGAGCGGAACCGGGCGCTGCGGGAGGCCATCCGGTCCCGGCTGCGCTGGCTCGGATTCGCCCCGCTCGCGGAGGGCGTCTGGATCTCGCCGCGCGGGCGGCACGAGGTCGCGATCAACGAGCTCGCGGAGCTGGGGCTGCGCGATGCGACGGCGCTCACGGCGACCGTCCCGCTCGCGGGCGCTGGCGCCCGTCGGCCCCAGGAGGCCTGGGATCTGGAGGCGCTGTCCGAGGAGTACCACCGGTTCATCGACGAGGCCGAACGGCTGACCTCGGCGGTCGAGGCGGGCCGCTTCGACCCCACTCAGGCCCTCGTGCAGCGGACCCGGTTCGCCGACGACTGGATCGAGCTCGCCAGCTCGGATCCAGACCTCCCCCGGGAACTGCTGCCGGAGGACTGGCCGCGCGGACGCGCGCGGTCGGCGTTCGTCTCGACGCACGGGGCCCTCGGCGCCCGGGCGATCGAGCGCGTGGTGGCCGCGATCGAGGCCAGCGCGCCGGATCTAGCCCAGCTCGTCGTGCACCGGACGTTCGTCCTCTAGGCGGTCGCCGTGGCGGGTTGACGTATTTGACATTGAATCCGCATACTTGTCGCGATAATGTCATGCATCGCGATTCGGCCTGTCCGTTTCGCCGAGCGCAGCGTGTCCGCGCCATTCAACGGTGAATGAAAAGAGAGGTTCTGCAATGAAGCGTTCCATCCTGGGAGGCGTCGCACTCGTCGCGGCCGTCGCCCTGGTCGGGTGCACGGACTCCGGAGCACCCGCCCCCGCACCCACCCCGTCGGAGTCCGACGCGCCCGCCCCTGCCGAGACCTACGACATCAAGGTCGCCGCGCTCCCGATCGCCGAGACCGGCGCCATCTGGGCCGCGCTCGACGCGGGCATCTTCGAGGAGCACGGCATCAACCTCGAGATCCTCCCGGCCCAGGGCGGCGCGCAGGCGATTCCCGCGCTCGTCTCGGGCGACATCGACTTCGCGATCGGCCAGCCCTTCGGCCCGTTCCGCGCGGCGCTCGCCGGCGAGCAGGTCCGCCTGCTCACCAACTACGCGAACAGCCTCCCGGAGAACCCGGATGTGAACAGCGTCGTCGCGAGCGCGGCGAGCGGGGTCACTCGCTGGGCGGACCTCTCCGGCAAGAAGGTCTCCGTGAACAGCCCCAACGCGGCGGGCGACCTCACGATCCGCGCCGCGGTCGCGGCCGACGGCGGCGACCCGTCGACCATCGAGTTCGTCGTCGTCGCGTTCCCGGATGCGCCCGGTCAGCTCGAGGCGGGCACGATCGACGCCGCCTGGGTCCCGGACCCGTTCCGCGGCATGATCGTCGAGGCGGGCGGCACCGACCTCGGCGGCCCCTACCAGGCGACCATCCCGGGCCTCACCGTGCTCACCAACTTCACGCTGCAGAGCGTGATCGACGAGGACCCGGGCAAGGTCGAGGCGTGGAACGCCGCGCTCACCGACGCGCTCGCCTACGCCTCGGAGCACGAGGACGAGGTCCGCGCGGCGATCTCGAAGTACCTGGAGATCCCCGAGGCCGGCGTCGCCGGCATCGTCCTCCCGGAGTTCACGGCCGACCTCGGCACCGCGCACCTGCAGGAGCTGATCGATCTCGCGCTCGAGTTCGGCTACCTGGACCAGGCGCCGGACCTGAGCCAGCTGATCGCCCAGTAGCAGCGGCGACCGCGGTGGTCCGGGATCGCGAGATCCCGGACCACCGCTGTGAACCCGGCAATACGATCGACCAGAACGGAATGGGATGAGGATGCGCGACCGGAAGCGGGTGCTCACGAACCTCGCGCTCGGCGTGGCCGGCGTCGTGGCCTTCCTCGCCCTGTGGCAGCTCGCGGCCGCCGTCGGCTGGGTGAACGCGAAGTACGTTCCGCCGCCCACCGAGGTCTTCGCGCATCTCGGCCGCGACGTGCTCGACCTGCAGTTCTGGCGGACGATCGGGAACACGCTGCTCACCTGGGCGATCGGCCTCGCGATCTCGATCGTCCTCGCGGTCGTGCTCGGCACGTTCATCGGGCTCGTCCCGTTCCTGCGCCGATACACGCGCTCGACCGTCGAGTTCCTCCGGCCGATCCCCTCCGTCGCGATCATCCCGATCGCGATCATGTCCTTCGGGCCGAACCGCGACGCCTCGCTCGTCATCATCGTGTTCGCGACGTTCTGGCAGATCTTCATCCAGGTGCTCTACGGAGTCGCCGACGTCGACCCGGTGGCGCGCGACACGCAGCGCAGCTTCGGCCTGGGACCGCTCCAGCGCTTCGTCCACCTCGTCTTCCCGACGGCGCTGCCGTACCTCATGACCGGGATCCGGCTCGGCGCGACCGTCGCCCTCATCCTCACCGTCACGGGCGAGCTCATCATCGGCGTCGACGGCATCGGCCGGGTCCTCACGCAGCGCGGCACGGCGGGCGACTACGCCGGGGTGTACGCGATGGTCGTCACCGCGGGCATCCTCGCCCTGCTCATCAATCTCGTGGTGCGCGTCATCGAGCGGCGCGTGCTCGCCTGGCACCAGTCGGTCCGCGGGGAGGTCATCGTATGAGCGTCTCGGAGACCCGGCTCATCCCGGTGCCGAAGCGGAAGCCCCGCGTGCCGCGCTGGATCACCGGCACGCTCGAGATCGTCGCGCTGCCGATCATCATCCTCGGCATCTGGTCGGTCTCCGCGCTCATCGCGCCGAACAACCGCTTCCCCTCGATCTGGCGGATCGGCGAGGCCTTCGGCAAGACCTGGCTCGGCGACGCCTTCCTCGTAGACGTGCTGCCGAGCCTCGGGCGGCTGCTCGCCGGCATCGTCATCGCGATCGTCCTCGGCATCGTGCTCGGCCTCCTCGTCGGCTCGATCCGCTGGCTGCGCAGCTTCCTCGAGCCGGTGTTCGAGTTCTTCCGCGCGGTGCCGCCGCCCATGCTCGTCCCGCTGCTCGCCGTCGCGCTCGGGATCAGCGACCAGGCGA
Organism: Microbacteriaceae bacterium; assembly: GCA_017744755.1. GTDB lineage: Bacteria > Actinomycetota > Actinomycetes > Actinomycetales > Microbacteriaceae > 73-13. Next base: position 200 of record JAGIAU010000197.1, on the reverse strand, counting down.
AGATCCTCGTCATCGTCGCCGGCGCCGTCTGGCCGGTGCTGCTGAACACGGTCGAGGGCGTCCGCGCCGTGGACGCCCTGCAGCGCGAGACGGCGAAGTCCTACCAGCTCTCCGGCTGGCAGCGCGTCGCGTTCCTCCTGCTGCCGAGCGCATCGCCGCAGATCATGGCCGGCGTCCGGCAGTCGCTCTCGATCGCGCTC
>JAGIAU010000196.1 GCA_017744755.1 Microbacteriaceae bacterium | reverse complement strand
GGACGACACGATGCCGACGCTGCGCCTGCTCACCACCGGCGCCGGCCCGACCCGCGCGACCGTCGCGATCATCCCGGACGGCGCGACGCTCGGCGAGGCGCTCGCGAATCCGCGCGCCGAGGCGGCCGATACCGCGACGGACGCCCACGCCGAGGCGCCGCCGACCGAGCCGACCGCGACGTCGTTCTCCGTGTCCCTCAGCCAGGGGGCCGTCGCCGAGCTGCCGATCGAGGGCATCGCGCCGGGCGAGTACACGGTCGTCGTGACGGCGGATGAGCCGCTCGTCGGGGCGCTGCGCGGCTCCGTGACGGGTCCGGGCGGCACCGACTTCGCGTGGTTCTCGCCCGCGGGCTCACTCGGCGACCGCGCCGTCGTCGCGACGCCGGACGCCGATTCGGTCGTCCTCGCCATCGCGAACCCGGGCGACGCCGACCGGACCGTCACCCTCACGGGCCCGGACGGCGACGCCGAGCTCGTCGTCCCGGGCGGCGGCAGCGTGCTCGTCGAGGTCGAGGGCCGCTCCGACTACTCGCTCGCCGGCATGAACGGGCTCCGCGCGGCGCTCCGTGCGGACGGCGACGGGCTCGTCGCGCAGACGCCGCTGCAGCCGCCGGCGCCGCTCGCGACGCCCGTTCGGGTGCACGTCTGACTCGCCCACTAGGCTCTGCCCGATGAGGATCAGTGTCGTCGGCTGCGGATATCTGGGAGCGGTGCACGCCGCCGCGATGGCGTCGATCGGGCACGATGTGGTCGGGATCGACGTCGACCCGGAGAAGATCGCCCGGCTCGGTCGCGGCGAGCCGCCGTTCCACGAGCCCGGCTTCGACGCGCTCCTTCGCGAGCAGGTCGAATCGGGACGGCTGCGGTTCACGACCGACTTCGCCGAGGCGCGAGCCGCCGATGTGCACTTCCTCGCCGTCGGGACGCCGCAGGCGCGCGACGGACGGGCCGCCGACGTCTCGTACGTGAACGCGGCGGTCGCCTCGCTCGCGCCCGTCCTGCGTCCGGGCGCCGTCGTCGCCGGGAAGTCGACCGTCCCGGTCGGCACCGCCGCGCGCCTCGCCCCGGCCGTCGAGGCCGCCGGCGCGACGCTCGTGTGGAACCCCGAGTTCCTCCGCGAGGGCTTCGCCGTCCAGGACACGCTCGAGCCGGACCGCCTCGTGTACGGGATCAACCACGCCGTCGACGGCCGCGCGCCGGAGGAGTCGCCCGAGGCGCGGATCCTCGACGAGGTCTACGCCCCGATCGTCGGGCGCGGCACGCCCCGGATCGTGACCGACTGGGCGACGGCGGAGCTCGTCAAGGTGTCGGCGAACGCGTTCCTCGCGACGAAGATCTCGTTCATCAACGCGATGGCGGAGATCGCCGAGGCGACCGGCGCCGACGTCACGACGCTCGCCGACGCGATCGGCATGGACGCCCGGATCGGCCGGCGATTCCTCAACGCGGGCGTCGGCTTCGGGGGCGGCTGCCTGCCCAAGGACATCCGCGCGTTCGGGGCCAGGGCCGAGGAACTCGGCCTCGGCGCCTCCGTCGCGTTCCTGAAGGAGATCGACGCCATCAACATGCGGCGCCGCGACCGCGTCGTCGACCTCGTGCTCTACGCGCTCGGGCCGCGCCGCCACGAGGGCCGCGTCACCGTGCTCGGCCTCGCGTTCAAGCCCGACTCGGACGACGTCCGCGACTCGCCGGCCCTCGACGTCGCCGTGCGGCTCAAGGGGCTCGGCGTGCACGTCGTCGCGACCGACCCGGAGGCGATCGAGAACGCGCGCGCCCGCCACCCGCAGCTCGAGTACGTCGCCGACACGCAGGAGGCGCTCGCCGGCGCCGACGTCGTCGTGCTCGTGACGGAGTGGCGCGAGTTCCGCGAGCTCGACCCGGCCGCGACGCTCGCGCTCGCGAGCGACGGCGCCTCGACGGAATCGGACGTCCCGCGGCCGCCGGTCGTCATCGACGGCCGGAACGTGCTCGACCCCGTCGCGTGGCGCGCCGCCGGCTGGGACTACCGGGGCATGGGCCGCCCGTAGCTCAGAAGTGCCGGAACCGGTCCGGCGCCAGGTCCCACGGGTCCTTGCCGAGCAGCTCGGCGACCGCGCGCACGACGCAGGACTCGATCACGAGCACGAGGTGGTACTCGTCGCGCACGTGGAACCGTGTCAGCCGCTCGATCGGCACCCGGTAGACGACGACGCGGCGGTTCGCCCGATCGACCTGCCAGCGGTCCACGCCCTCGTCGGACACCCGGCCCGCCGGGAGGCCGGCGACCTCGAAGCGCACGTCGGCGAGCTCCTCCGGCCACAGGTCGGTGAGGTACTCGGCCATCGACGCGACCGTCGACTCGAAGAGGATGATGCGGGTCGTCAGAGGCGGCAGGTAGGGACCGCTCACGACGTTCCGCATGCCGCGGCCGTGGCGGCTCGTCGGATGCCCGCGTCGGACGGAGCGTCGTGCGGGCCTGGCCACGACTCCGAGTGTACGTTCATCGCGATGGGCTCCGGATCGACGCGGAGCGTCGCGGACGCGGGGAGGATGCGGTGAACGCACGACGGTGCAGCCGGGTCGGGTGCGGACAGGAGGCCGCCTGGACCCTCACCTACGTGTACGCGGACCAGATGGCCGTCCTCGGCCCGCTCGCGCACGCCGCCGACCCGCACTCCTACGACCTGTGCGAGCGCCACGCCGATCGGACGGCCCCGCCGCAGGGGTGGCTGCTGACCAGGGTCGGCATGCGACAATTGTCGGCATGACGACTGCCGCCACCGCCATCGATTTCCGTGTCGCCGATCTGAAGCTCGCGGAGGCGGGACGCCACCAGATCCGCCTCGCCGAGCACGAGATGCCGGGCCTCATGGCGCTGCGCGAGGAGTTCGGCCCGACGCAGCCGCTCGCCGGCGCGCGCATCGCCGGCTCGCTGCACATGACCGTCCAGACGGCCGTCCTCATCGAGACGCTCGTCGCCCTCGGCGCGAAGGTGCGCTGGGCGAGCTGCAACATCTTCTCGACGCAGGACGACGCGGCCGCGGCCGTCGTCGTCGGGCCGAACGGCACGGTCGACGCCCCGGCCGGCACGCCGGTCTTCGCCTGGAAGGGCGAGACGCTCCCCGAGTACTGGTGGTGCACCGAGCAGATCTTCGACTGGACCGCCGAGGCCGCCGCCGAGGGGGCGGAGTACATCGGGCCGAACATGATCCTCGACGACGGCGGCGACGCCACGCTCCTCGTCCACAAGGGCCGCGAGTTCGAGCTCGCCGGCGCCGTCCCGGCGGCGACCGACGCCGACCCCTACGAGTGGCACGTCATCGTCGACACGCTCAAGGCCTCGCTCGCGCTGTCCTCCGACAAGTGGACCCGCATCGCCGCCGAGATCAAGGGCGTCACCGAGGAGACCACGACGGGCGTGCACCGCCTGTACGAGCTCGCGAAGAAGGGCGAGCTGCTCTTCCCGGCGATCAACGTCAACGACTCCGTCACGAAGTCGAAGTTCGACAACAAGTACGGCATCCGCCATTCGCTGCCGGACGGCATCAACCGTGCGACCGACATCCTGATGGGCGGCAAGGTCGCGTTCGTCTGCGGCTACGGCGACGTCGGCAAGGGCTCGGCGGAGGCGCTCCGCGGCCAGGGCGCGCGCGTCATCGTCTCCGAGATCGACCCGATCAATGCGCTCCAGGCCGCGATGGACGGCTACCAGGTCGCCGTCCTCGACGACGTCGTCGACCAGGTCGACTTCGTCGTCACCTCGACCGGCAACTTCGGCGTCGTCACGGTCGACCACATGCTCGCGCTCAAGC
>JAGIAU010000195.1 GCA_017744755.1 Microbacteriaceae bacterium | reverse complement strand
GCCTCGATGAGGTCGTCGCCGAGGGCCCGCCGGACGATCCGTGACCGGCCGAACGCCGCCAGCATCGCGTCCGCTCCCCGGTGGAGCAGTGGCAGCCCGGCCGTGCTCGCCTCCGGCGGGACGTCGACCGGCTCGGGCGCGACGAGCGCCTCCTCGATGCCGGCGCGCGCCGCTTCGAGCAGGAGCGCGGTCGAGAGGTAGGGGTTCCCGGTCGCGTCGATGGGCTTCACCTCGATGTGCGCGCCATGCGGGTTCCCGCCGTTCGCCGCGACGAGCCGGACGGCCGCCTCACGGTTCTCCAGTCCCCAGCACAGTCGCGCGCCCGACCAGCGGCCCGGCTTCAGACGCTCGGCGGAGAGCGGCGAACCTGCCAGCACCGCCCCGAGCGACGGGAGCGCCGACAGGATGCCGGCTATCGCTGCGCCGCCTGCGTTCGTGAGGCCGTGCGGACCGTCGCCTCCGGAGAGCAGCGGTCGGCCCGCCTGGACCAGGGAGAGGTGCTGGTGGGCGCCCGACGTCGCGAGGCCCGCGAGGGCGAGGGGGGAGAACGAGGCCGTCAGGCCGGCGTCGCGTGCCGCCATCGCGACGACGACACGAGCGAGCACCAGATCGTCGGCGGCTTCCAGGGGCGGCTTCGGCGCGATCGAGAGCTCGAACTGCCCTTGTCCGTACTCGGCGTGGAGCTGCTCGATCTCGAGATTCGCGGTATCCGCTCGGCGGAGGAGCGCCCGCATGAACGCGCTGTGCGACAGCGCCGCACCCAGCCCATAGGCGTTCCACGGCTCGGACGCTTCCAGTGGCAGCAGCACGAACTCGACCTCGTGCCCGACGAGCGCCTGGAAGCCGTCCGATTCGAGCCGCTGCAGGGCGGCTGCCAGAGCCGTCCGACTGCATGTCGACGCCACGGCTCCGTCCTGTTCGTGAACGGTGCACGGCGCCCAGAAGAGGCCTGCCTCGAGCGGTCGAAGCGCGGCGCGAACGAGGCGAAGGCGCAGATCTCCCACGACCGAGAAGCGCTCGGTGAAGGCGAGCTGGTCATCGGCGCAGAACACGTTCCAGCTCGTCGACGCCCCCATGCCCGCCTCGCTGAACGCGTCCAGGCGCGACGCCGGCACCGCTTTGGCGCGAGGAACGCCGCCGGGATCGACGATGGAGCCGATCACCAGGCTGTCATGCGGGATCGACGAGGGAGCCGCGTGCACAGTCATTTCGGTCGACCTCTCGAGTCCTTGCACCGGGCGAGGTGCCGGAGCCGCGCGACGGACCGCCGGAGCGTCGCCGCTACGCAAGCGTAGCCAGAGGATCCGCCGGGCCGCCCCGGCGCGCCAGTAGCGTTGGAGGCATGAAGACGACCATCACGAGCGACGCCGATGCGCTGACCCTGACGCTCGCCGCAGGCTTCCCGGTCGCGCCGCATCGGCTCTGGGACGCCTTCGCCGACGTCCGGCAGCTCGAGCGGTTCTGGGGCACCCCGACGCGCCCGACGACGTTCACCCGCCATGACTTCGCGGACGGCGGGCATTCGGCGTTCTGGGAGACGGCCCCTGACGGCGAGCTGGTCCACGGGCGCTGGGAGTGGGCATCGGTCGAGCCGATCGCCGCGTTCGCGATCCTGGACGAGGACGCCGAGGAGTTCGGCGAGCTCAGCCGGGACATCCCGGCGACCCGGATCACCGGAACCATCGCCGCCGCGCCCGGAGACTCGTCCCAGGACGGATCGCAGCTCGCGCTCGCCTTCCATTTCCGTTCACGCGCCGGTTTCGACGCGGCCGTGGCCGGCGGCACGGCGAGACGGATCGAGCAGATCGCGGACCAGCTCGCCGACGTGCTGGACGACCCCGACTCGTTCGCGCTGCCGCCGACGGTCACCGTGCTGTCGGAGCAGCTCATCCGGATCTCCGGCTTCCTCGCGGTGTCGGTCGAGGACGCCTGGCGCGCGCACCAGGACCTCGAAGTGCTCGGCATGTGGATGTCGGGGCCGGAGGGCTGGACGATGCCGGTCGTCGAGGGCGCGTCGCGGCCGGGCGAGCGCTACCGGATGGAGTGGGAGAATCCGCTGACCGGCGAGCGGATCGGCCACGAGGGCGAGGTGCTCGAGGCCATGCCGCCCCACCGGATCGTGCTCACCGAGCGCGCGATCGGCACCACCGGCGACGGCTTCATCAACTCCGCGACCTACACCGCCGTGGACGGCGGCACCGTGCTCAGCCGCATCATGCACTGCCCGACCCTGGCTGCTCGCGACGAGCTCCTCGCCTCGGGCTTCGCCCGGGGCGTGGCGGAGTCGTACGCCCATCTGGAGGCGGCCATCCGGAGCCTCTAGCCGGGGCGGTGCGGCGAACCGGACAGCTCGGCGCCGGACACGGGGCCCGGCTGCGGGCGGGCGGTCGCTTCAGCCCGCGCCGCAGGCGGGGTCGCAGAAGCCGACGAGGTCGTAGCCGGTCTCCGTCGCCTCGACGATCCAGACGATCTGGTCGACGTCGTGCTCGGGCGTGAATCGGAACGGGCCGAGCACGGTCGTGATCGCCGTCTCCGCGAGCGCCTCCTGGAGCGCTTCGCGCTGCAGCTCGATCGGAGCGTCCCCGGCGGCGGCGCGCTCCAGCGCGTCGGCGATGACCTGCACGGCGACGTAGGCCTGCGCGCCGAACTGGCTCGGGGGCTCCCCGGTCGCGCGGCGGTACGCCTCGATGAACTCCTGATTGGCCGGGAACCGGTTGTCGAGGACCCACGCGGCGCCGGAGCGCACGCCGATCGCGGCCGGGCCGGCGAGCTCGATGTTCTCCCGGCTGTTCATGATGTTGCCGGCGAGGAACACGCCCGTGTAGCCGGCGTCCCTCGCCGCCCGCATGACCCCCGCGGCCCAGTCGCCGTAGCTGGAGCCGATGAACAGCGCGTCGGGCTCCGTGGCGAGCGCCTCGATGAGGGAGCGGCTCGTCGTCTGATCCCGCACCATCGACGGCACCGCCAGCACCTCGACCCCGGCCTCCTCCAGCGCCGCCTGCGCGGCGGTGACCTCGGTCGCTGCGAGCGTGTCGTTCACGGTCCCGACGACCGCGACGGTCCGCGGGGCGGCCTCGAGCACGTAGGCCTCGATGTTCGCCGTCACGGCCGCCCGCTCGCCGAGGCTGTCGCGCCAGATCCACTCGCAGTCGTAGTCGCACTCGCCGACGATGCGGTCGGCGGTGTTGCTCACGGCGATGACCGGGGTGCGCCGATCGTTCGCGATCGGGTGGGCCGCGCGAGCGACGAGCGAGAGCGTCGGCCCGATGACGGCGACGACGCCGAGATCGAGGACCTCCTCCATCGCGGCCCGGCCGGCCTCCGGATCCGACTCGTCGTCGCGCAGCACCACCTCCAGCGGGTGCCCGGCGACACCGCCGGCCTCGTTGATCTCCTCGACGGCGAACTCGACGGCCTCGGCCTGCTGGGGGCCGAATGCCGCGCCGGCGCCGGTCTCCGACACGATGAGGCCGATCCGATAGGGCGGCTCGGCGGCGTCGACGTCCGGCGCCGGGCTCACGGCGCAGCCGACCATCGCCGCCGCGACGAGCGCCGCCGTCGCCGTCACGGCCGTCCATCGCCGTCCCCTGCTGCCCATCGTCCCCGGTCCCCTCATGCGATCTGGCGGAGCGCGAGCCGGCGGAAGAGCCCGTCCGTCTCGACGAGCTCGTCGTAGGTGCCCTGCTGCACGACGCTCCCGGCGTCGAGCACGATGATCCGGTCGGCTGCCCGGACGGTCGAGAGGCGATGGGCGATGACGATGCGCGTCGCGTGCATCCGTTCGATCGCCGAGGAGACCGCGGCCTGGGTCGGAC
>JAGIAU010000194.1 GCA_017744755.1 Microbacteriaceae bacterium | reverse complement strand
CAGGAGCTCCTCGAGGAGCTGCCCGTCGTGCAGCTCACCAGCACTCCTGACGCGATCCGCGAGCGCATCGAGCGCGAGCCCGGCGAGGCCGCCAAGCGCCCGCTGCTCGCCGGTGGCGGGCTCGAGGCGTGGGAGCGGCTCGTCGCCGCCCGCAAGCCCATCTACGACCGCCTCGCGAGCGCCTCGGTCGACACCTCGCACCGGACCATGGAGTCCGTCGCCGAGGAGGTCGCGGCGTGGGTGCGGCGCCGTCAGGCGGACGACGCGGAGCACGCGCTGGAGCGGACCCGATGATCGGCGCAGAACGTTCCGCGGACGCGGTCGGCTCCGCGACCACGATCCGCGTCTCCGGCGCCCCCGGCTACGACGTCCTCGTCGGCCGCGACCTCTTCGGCTCGATCGCCGAGGCGATCGGTCCGAAGGCGGCGAAGGTCCTCATCGTCCACGCGCCGCCGCTCGCCGCGCGCGGCGAGGAGCTCCGCACCCGACTGCTCGACGCCGGGTACGAGGCGATCATCCTCGAGGTCCCCGACGCGGAGGGTGCGAAGCGCGTCGAGGTCGCCGCCTTCTGCTGGGAGGTGCTCGGCAAGTCCGACTTCACCCGCACGGACGCGATCGTCGGCCTCGGCGGCGGCGCGGTGACGGACCTCGCGGGCTTCGTCGCTGCGACCTGGTTGCGGGGCGTGCCGGTGATCCAGGTGCCGACGACGGTCCTCGGCATGGTCGATGCCGCGGTCGGCGGCAAGACCGGCATCAACACGGCGGAGGGCAAGAACCTCGTCGGCGCGTTCTGGGCCCCCAAGGCCGTGTTCTGCGACCTCGACCTGCTCGCGACCCTCCCGCGCAACGAGCTCCTCGCGGGCTACGCGGAGGTCGTCAAGGCGGGCTTCATCCAGGACCCGCGCATCCTCGACCTCGTCGAGCAGGACCTCGTCGGCGCGACCGACCCCGCCGCGCCCGCCTTCCGCGAGGCGATCGAGCGCGCCATCGCCGTCAAGGCGCGGGTCGTGGGGGAGGACTTCACCGAGCAGGGCCTCCGCGAGATCCTCAACTACGGCCACACGCTCGGCCACGCGATCGAGCATGCGGAGCGCTACACCTGGCGGCACGGCGCCGCGGTGTCCATCGGCATGGTGTTCGCCGCGGAGCTCTCGCGCCTCACGCGCGGCCTCTCCGACGCGGCCGTCGACCGGCACCGTGCGATCCTGACTTCGCTCACCCTGCCGATCACGTACCGCGGCGACCAGTGGCACAAGCTCCTCAGCACGATGCAGCGCGACAAGAAGGCCCGCGCCGGCATGCTCCGCTTCATCGGCCTCGACGACATCGCCCGCCCGGTCACGATCGAGGGTCCCGAGGAGTCGCTCATCTTCGCGGCGTACCAGGAGATCGCGGAGTAGCACGCCGCCGCCGGGACGGTCCGCGTCCCGGTACCGTTGACCCGTGACCGGCACGCGCATCCTCGTCCTGAACGGCCCCAACCTCGGGCGGCTCGGCAGCCGCGAGCCCGACGTCTACGGCTCGCAGGACCTGAACGCCCTCCGCGCGCTCCTCACCGACCTCGCCGGCGCCCGTGCCGAGATCGAGGTGCGCCAGACGGACGACGAGGCGGAGCTCATCCACTGGCTGCACGAGGCCGTCGACCACCGGACGCCGGTCATCCTCAACCCCGCCGCGTTCACGCACTACAGCTACGCGCTGCGCGACGCCGCCGCGCTCGTGACGAAGGCCGGCATCACCCTCATCGAGGTGCACATCTCGAACCCGCACGCGCGCGAGACGTTCCGCCACACGAGCGTCATCTCGGGCGTGGCCTCCGGCGTCATCGCCGGCTTCGGCTTCGGCTCCTACGGCCTCGCCGTCGAGGCGGTCCTGGCGAGCGCCTGAGGCGCGTTCGGGTAGAATCGACCGGGTTTTTTACGCGAAGGAACGATACGCATGGCCACGACGAACGACATCAAGAAGGGCTCCGTCCTCGACATCGAGAACGGCCTCTGGAACGTCACCGACTTCCAGCACGTCAAGCCGGGCAAGGGCGGCGCGTTCGTCCGCACCACGCTGAAGAACGTCGTGACCGGCAAGGTCGTCGACCGCACGTTCAACGCGGGCACGAAGATCGACTTCGCGACCGTCGACCGCCGCGACTTCCAGTACCTCTACCAGGACGGCGACGGCTACGTCTTCATGGACCTGAGCGACTACGACCAGATCACGGTGCCCGCCTCGGTCGTCGGCGACGCCGCGAACTTCATGCTCGAGAACCAGACGGTCCTCATCGCGCTCAACGAGGGCAACCCGCTCTACATCGAGCTCCCCGCCTCCGTCGTGCTCCTCGTGACGCACACCGACCCTGGCCTGCAGGGCGACCGTTCCTCCGCGGGCACGAAGCCGGCGACCCTGGAGACCGGCTATGAGATCCAGGTCCCGCTCTACCTCGAGTCGAACACGAAGGTCAAGGTCGACACCCGCGACGGGTCGTTCCTCGGCCGCGTCAACGACTGACGGGCCTCCGTGTCCGCGAGAACGAAGGCCCGCAAGCGGGCCCTCGACGTGCTCTATTCCGCGGAGATGCGCGGCCTGAGCCTCCCGGCCGCACTCGGTGAGGAGGCGGACCGTGCGACGCGCGAGCCCGACCGCAAGGTCTCCTGGACCTATGCCGCCGAGCTCGTCCAGGGCGTCATCGACCACGGCGAGGAGATCGACGAGCTCATCTCCACATACTCGCGCGACTGGCCGCTCGAGCGCATGCCGGCCATCGACCGCGCGCTGCTCCGGCTCGCGACGTGGGAGATCGCGCGGAACCCCGACGTGCCGAACGCGGTCGCGATCAGCGAGGCCGTCGACCTGGCGCAGGAGTTCTCGACGGAGGACTCGGCGCGCTTCGTGAACGGCGTCCTCGCCAGGATCGCCGACTCGCTCTGACCGTGCCCCGCACGCTGATCCTCGACCTGGACGGGACGCTCTGCCTGGGCGATGCGCCGATCCGCCGGGTCGCGGACCATGCGTTCTCCCGGCTCGGCGCCGGGGCCGGCGAACGCGCCGCCGCGGTCCTCGGCCGGTTCCTGGCCGGCGAGCACCAGCTGCTCCCGGCGGCGCGTGACGGCTACGACGCGGTCGCGCTGCTCGCGACGGAGGCGGGTGCGAGGCCCGAGGACATCCACGCGGCCTTCATGGCGACGCGAGCGCCCGAGGAGATCGACCGCTGGCTGCCCGAGGTGCATGCCCCCGCTGCGCTCGTGGCGGCGCTGGGGGAGCTCGACGGCGTCGAGCGCGTGCTCGTCACGAACTCGCCGCGCCCCGGCATGACGCGGATCGTCGAGACGCTCGGCCTCGCGACCGTGCTCGACGACGTGGTGACGAGCGCCCGCAAGCCGAACGGCATGCCGCAGATCCTTGACCGGCTCGGCGTCGGCGAGCACGTCGACGCGACGGCGCTCGCCGCGATCGGGGACCGCTGGGCGAACGATCTCTCGGAGGTCCACATGCGCGGCGGCACGACGTTCCACATCGCGCACGATGGCTGGGCGGACGGCGCCCCGACGTTCCGCGCGGGCGAGCCGGACGAGCACGTCGGCGCGCTGCTGGAGTGGTGGCGCGCCGGTCGCCGCGTTTCGTTCGTGTGAACGAATGCAAAATCGCTGTTTCGCGCGTTCACCCGCCGTTCATGCAGGGGTAGCGTCGAGGGCGGCGACCGGGTGAACGGCGGGGTCCGCGTCGCTCCCACAGCACCCAGGAGGTTCACGAAGTTGAAGAATTCGATCGCCGCGGTCGCGGCACTCGCGACCGCCGGCGTCCTGCTCGCCGGCTGCGCCCATAACCAGCCGCTGCCGACCGCAC
>JAGIAU010000193.1 GCA_017744755.1 Microbacteriaceae bacterium | reverse complement strand
CGACGAGGGAGCGGTCGTCGGCCCAGGCGATGGAGGCGATCGCTCCGGCCGCCGGCAGCTCGAGGGGCGGGTCGAGGGAGGTCGGGGCGCCGTTCACGCGCACGATGCCGAAGACGAGGAGCCGGGGGCCCGCGGGGCTGCGCAGCGCGACGGCGAGGCGCGTCGAATCACGGGACACCGCGAGCGCGACGATCGACGCGTCCGGCGGGATCGCGTCGACGAGCAGCCCGGCCGGCTCGCCGCCGACGTCGAACGCCTCGAGCGGGCTCAGCGCGCCCGCCGACCACACCCAGCCGAACTCGTCGAGCGCGGGGGCGACGAGCGAGCCCCGCGTGTCGAGGACGGCCGTCACGCCTGCCGTGACCCGGCGCACCGTCCCGTCGGCGGCGAGATAAGCGGCGGACGTCTGGCTCGCGGCGACGACCGCCGCGGTCGCGCCGTCCGCCACGATCGCCTCCGACACGCCCTCGATCGGCGTGATGCCGTCCGCGCCCGCATGCCCGAACTCGGTCCCCGTGCCCACGAGCACGGTGCCCTCGGGATGCGGATCGACCGTCGCCGGCGTCTCGGAGGAGTCGGTCCGCAGCGGCACCCCGTCCGCCGTGATCGTCACGTCGGCGACGTCGAGCGTCTGGACGAGCTGCTGCCGCATCCGGTCGAGCTGCTGCGGCGAGGCCGAGGCGACCTCGGGGCTGAGATCGACGGTGGCACGGCCGGCGTTGAGGACGACGGAGCGCGGACCGAGCGTCGTGCCGGCCGGGAAGTCGCTGATGACGGCGTGCCGGAGCCACGCGTCCGGACCGCCGAGCAGCGCCGTGACGACGACGCTCGGCGTGGTCTGTCTGGCCGCGAACCAGCGGACATCGGGCACGAGGTAGCGCCCCGTCGGATCGAAGAAATAGAGCGCGTACTCGGTGAACGCCCGCGAGAAGCCCGCCTCCCCCAGCACGACCCCGTCCGGCGCCGCGCTGATCCGCCACTGGCCGTCGACCTGCGTGAACGCGAAGCCGAGGGTGCGCGGCGCCGGTGCCGCCGACGCCCGGTAGCGTCCATCCGCGTCGACGGAGGCGCGGGTCTCGAAGGCGTAGTCGATGAACGGCGCCTCCGCCGTGCCGCGATTCGCGAGGGACGGCGCCGAGGACCAGATGATGACGCCCGCGTCCGGCTCCCACGTCTGCGCGAGCTGCGGGGTCAGGAAGAGCCGGGCGACCTTGTAGTCGGACTGCGGGGCGCGCACGGCCGCCATGAAGCCGTTCAGGATGCCCGTCGGGTCGGCTCCGACGGCGGGGCCGCTCGGATTGAGCACGAAGTCGGGCTCGTTCTCGCCGACGACGGGTCCCGCGACGACCGGGCCGGACACGGGGATGCCGACGCAGGCGGACAGCGCCGCGGCGAGGGCGGCCGCGAGCGCGACGCCGAGCGCGCGGAGGGCGTTCCGCGGGTCCATGCGGCTCATCGTCCCTGCTCCGGATCGGCGGACTTGACGGTTCGGACGGGCCCGGAGGCGAGCGACTCGGGCGGCGTCTCCGGCGGCAGGGCGAGCGGCGACGAGGTGAGGCGCCCGCCGTGCCGCCGCGGGATCGTCAGCCGGAAGCACGAGCCCTCCCCCGGCGCGCTCCACGCCTCGAGCCAGCCGCCGTGCAGCGCCGCGTCCTCGAGCGAGATCGCGAGGCCGAGGCCCGATCCGCCCGTCGTTCGCTGCCGGGACGGGTCCGCGCGCCAGAACCGGTCGAACACGCGGTCGAGATCCTCGACCGCGATGCCGACGCCGTGGTCGCGAACGGCGATCGCGGCCGCGTTCTGGTCGGAGTCGACCCACACCTCGATCGGGCGGCCCTCGCCGTGGTCGATCGCGTTGCCGATGAGGTTGGAGACGATGCGGCGGATGCGGCGCGCGTCGGCGTCCGCCTCGAAGTGGCCGCCCTCGGCGATGAGCAGCAGCTCGGAGCCCTTCGCCTCGGCGAGCGGCGTCATCGCGGCGACGGTGTCCTCCGCCAGTCGGGCGACGTTGATCCGGTCGACCTCCATCTCGACGGCCCCCGCGTCGAAGCGCGACATCTCGAGCAGGTCGGAGAGCAGCCCCTCGAAGCGCTGGATCTGGGTGTGCATCAGCTCGACGGTGCGCGCCGTCGCCGGGTCGAACTGCTCGGTCCGGTCGCGGAGCACGTCGCCGGCGAGCCGGATCGTCGTGAGCGGGGTGCGCAGCTCGTGCGAGACGTCGGAGACGAAGCGCTGCTGCACGGTCGACAGCTCGGCGAGGCGGGTGATCTGGCCCTTGAGGCTGTCGGCCATGCCGTTGAACGATCTCGCGAGGGTCGCGATGACGTCGTCGCCCTTGACGGGCAGGCGCACGTCGAGCTCCCCCGCGGCGAGCCGGCGCGACGTCGCCGCCGCGACCTGGACGGGGCCGACGGTGAGCCGCACGACGAGCAGCGCGACCGCCGCGATCAGCAGGATGAGCGCGAAGCCGGCGCCGAGCAGCGCGAGCTGGATCGTCGACAGCACCTCGGCGGTGTCCGATATGTCGTAGATGAGGTAGAGCTGGTAGCGCACGCCCTGGATCTCCAGCGTCGAGCCGGTCACGATGGCGGGGGCGGGCGGACCCGTCTGGCTCGGGATGCCGGCGGACTGGGAGAACACCCTCCCCTCGGCGTCCCCCTCGAGCGACGCGCGCAGCTCCGCCGAGACCACGCGGTCGAAGATCGCCTCGAGTCCCGGCGAGGCGAGCGCCGCGGAGGTCACCGGCGGGTTCTGCCCGGGCGCGAGCACGAGCGCGAAGGAGGTCTGACCGGAGGTCGTCGCCGTCGTGTTCTGGATGAGGCGCACGCCGTCGGTGAGGACGGCGTCGTCGAGCCCGCCCTGCGCGGCCGAGTCGTTGAAGCTGCGCTGCGCGGAGAACGTCGCGCTCTGGCTGAGCGTCACGAGCTGCGCGCGCCGCACCTCGAGCATGCTCTGCCGGATGCCGAGGTCGATCGCGATGCCCACGCCGAGCGTCGCGATGAGCGACAGCCCGATCGTGAGCGCGACGGTGCGCAGCGCGAGCGACGAGCGCCAGAGCCGGGCCATGCCGCGCCACCACGCCCGCGGGTCGAGCCACCGGGGCATGGGCCGGCGCCTAGCTCCCCGCGCGGTAGCCGACGCCGCGCACGGTGGTGACGAGCTTCGGGTTGTCCGGATCCTCTTCGATCTTCGCGCGGAGGCGCTGGACGTGCACGTTCACGAGCCGGGTGTCGGCCTTGTACTGGTAGCCCCACACCTGGTCGAGCAGCATCTCCCGGGTGAACACCTGCTCGGGCTTCAGCGCGAGCGCGAGCAGCAGCTCGAACTCGAGCGGCGTCAGGTTGATCCGCGCCGCCCCGCGGCGCACCTCGTGGCCCACGACGTCGAGCTCGAGGTCGCCGATGCGCACGACGTCGCTCGACGGTCGCGTCATGGGCCGCAGGCGGGTGCGGATGCGGGCGATGAGCTCCTTCGTGTTGAAGGGCTTCGCGACGTAGTCGTCGGCGCCGGCCTCCAGGCCCGCGACGACGTCGATCGTGTCGGTCTTCGCCGTCAGCATGATGATCGGGACGCCCGACTCCTCGCGGATGCGGGCGCACACCTCGACGCCGTCGAGCCCCGGGAGCATGACGTCGAGGAGGATGAGCTCGGGCCGCTCCGTGCGGAACGCGTCGACCGCCTTCGACCCGTCCGCGCAGAACGAGACGTCGTACTCCTCGGCGCGCAGGACGATCCCGATCATCTCCGCGAGCGCGGGATCGTCGTCGACCACCAGAATGCGTGCGTTCACCATGCCTCGCCAGAGTCGTCCAGGGTTCGCACCAGCGTAGTCGAGCAGGCAGGATGGACTTCGCAGGAT
>JAGIAU010000192.1 GCA_017744755.1 Microbacteriaceae bacterium | reverse complement strand
ACGTGCACCAGACGCCGAGAGAAAGCGCGTAAACGAGCGGCTCCCAGCGCCCGCCGCGCAGGCCGGCGAGCCGGCGGCCCGGCCGGCCCTGGCCGCGCAGTCGACCGCGACCGCGACCGCGAGCAAGTCGATCGCGTCGCTCCTGCTCGGCCTCTTCGGCGGTCGCTGAACGCTCGAGGCGCGGCGCCGCGACCCAGGGCTCCGCGCCTCGACGCGCCGGAGATTCTCAGCCGCCGGAACGATCGTCCGGCGATACACTCGCCGGAGCATTCCGATCGGCGGGCGGTATGAGCGGTACGGACGACGCGCACAGCCTCATCGGCAGCGTGCAGCGCGCCATCCGCCTGCTCGACCTCGTGGCGGCGAGCCCGCGGCCCGTCACCGTCAAGGCGCTGGCCGTCGCCTCGCGGATGTCCCTCGGCACCACGTACAACCTCGTCCGCACGCTCGTGCACGAGGGATACCTCGGCAGGGATCCCGACGGACTCCTGCTGGGCGACCGGCTCCCGTCACCGGGTCCCGGCGCGCAGCGTGGCGCGATGCTGCCCCGCTATCGGCGCGCGACCCGCGCGGTGTCCGAACAATTGCGCCTGAATGCCTATCTCGCGAGATATGTCGACGGCGAAGTGGAAATCGTCGACATCGTGGAGTCCCTCCATGTCCCGCGGATCGAGCTCTCGGTCAGCACCCTGGAGCACGCCCATGCGACCGCGATCGGCAAGCGGATCCTCTCGGGGCTCAGCACGCAGGAGCGAGACGACTATCTCGCCCGGCACCCGCTCGCATCGCTCACGCGGAACACGCTGACGCAGCGCGACGCCCTGGAGGAGGAACTCGCCGCGGGCTCGCCGATGACGCTGGATCGGCAGGAATTCTCGGTCGGCCTGAACTGCGTGGCCGTCCCGGTCGAGGGCGGCGGCTTCCGCGGAGCTCTCGGCGTCGGCCTGAGCGCCGATCTCCCGGGTCCTCCCCTCGACTCGATCGTCGAGGCGCTCGAGGGCGCGGCGCGTTCGCTGTCGCTCGAGCTCGGGGCGATCGCGCAGCTCGGCGGGACGGCCTGAGCGCGTCGCATTCCGCCGGTGGTGCAGGTGCTACTGATTTCCACCATTTGAAATATTGCTGTTTCGACTAGGTAGTCGCGGGGGTAGTGTCCGTATCGGAGGGGTCCCGACTTCCGTCTACCCGAGGTGGATATTGGGGACTTTAGGGGTTATGGCAATTGCAGTATTCGGGCGCGCACCCGGATTCGAGACGGACACCACCGAGATCGTCGAGGCGATCGCGAAGAAGCGATCGGTCCTCCTCGTCGGCATGTGGGGCACCGGCCGCACGCACCTGCTCGGCCACCTCGCTGCGCACTACCGGCGACTGCCGGGCGTGCACGTCCGCGAGTGGCGCGGCGGCACCGAGGTCGTCGTCGACGACGTCGAGCCGCAGCCGTCGGACCCGCGTCAGGCGATCTGGCTCATCGACGACGCCGACCAGCTGAGCCCTGCCGAAGCCGCCGAGGTCGCCTACGCGATCCGCGAAGGCATCGCCACCGTCATCGCCGCGCTGTCGGCCGACCGCGCCGGGCGCATCGTCGTGGCCGAGGGGCACGCGGGCGCCGCGGCGCGCGAGTTCGTCGAGCTCTGGCGGCACGACGCCGTGGTCCGGCACGACCTGCGCCGGATGACCGTCGAGGAGGCGATGCGCGCGCCCGACGGGATCGAAGGCGCGGAGGCGATCGACACGGCCATGCGCTGGGTGCTCGCCGTGCACTGCGCGGGCACGCGACGACTGCTCCGCGAGCTCGTGCGCTGCACCCGGTCGGAGTCCGGCGACGCCCTCCGCGTCCTCGCCGACCCGCCCGCGCGACTCGTCGAGCTCGCCCGGGAGGCCCTCATGCCCGATGCCGACGAGACCCTCGCCCTCGTCCTGCTCGGGCGCATGCCCGGCGTCCGGCTCGCCGACGCGCAGCGCTTCGTCTCGCTCGACGTCATCGAGCGGCTCGAGGTCGACGGCGCGGTGCTCCACGAGGGCGCGTCGAACCGCCTCTTCGCCAACCCCATCGCCGTCGCGATCGCCAAGACCGCCGTCCCGGCCCCGCTCTCGCAGCACGTCCGCGACGAGGCGGCCGCGCGGCTCGTGGCCGCGGCGGACCGCATCGACGACTGGCCGCTCGCCATGTTCCTCGCGGACCGCTGGACGAGCGCCGGCGGCCTCGCGGCCCCGGACGCCGACATCGAGCCGGCGGTGCGGCGCGGCATCCTCGCCGCCGCGGCGAGGCGGGCCAACGAGACCGGCGACGCCGAGCGGGCCCTCGCCTACGCGCATGCCGGTCAGTTCGACGGCGACGACACCGGGATCACGACGGAGCTCATCAAGGCGCTCCTGTCGACCGGCCAGTTCGAGCGGGCGACGTCGCTCGTGCGGCGCAGCGACCTGAGCACGTTCTCCGTCGACGACCTCACCGGGATCCTCCGCCTCGCCGCCATCGATCTGCCGTGGGTGCCGGCGGCGGCTGCGATCGCCCCGCTCGTCGAGGCCGCGCTCCGCGAGCGGGACCCGGCGCGCGCGGACGACGAGATGCGGCCCGTGATCGTCTCGCGGGAGTCGAACGCGCTGCGCTGGCGCGAGGCCTACGAGTACGCGGTCGAGTCGGTCGCCGAGGGGGAGGGCCGGGTGCCGGTGCTGCGCTCTGCGCTCTTCGGCGCGTTCGCCGCCGTGCACCTCGGCGAGGCGCGCGCGGCGCAGGAGCTGTTCGACGCGGCGACGCGGCTCACCATCAATCCGATCAACCGCCAGCCGCTCACGGCGAACGGGGAGCTGTGGACGCTGCTCTTCGAGTCCTCGCTGCGCAGCATCACCGGCGTCGTGTTCCTCGACTTCGACGTGCGCTTCCGGCGCGCCGTGCTGATGGCCGCGCGCACGCGGGACCGGCGCGCGCTCATGGTCGCGACGATGGCGAGCGGCACCGACGCGTATGCGCGGCACGAGTGGGACAAGGCGGCGCGCGACCTGAACGCGGGGGCGCAGCGCAGCGACCCGACCTGGGTGTCCTGGTGGCTCGCGAAGGCCGGCTTCTGCTACGTCGACTCGCTGCTCATCACGCATCAGCCGGAGAAGGCCGAGTGGTTCCTGCGGGACATGGCGGTCGGCCATGACGGGTTCCCCTTGCACCGCTACGTCCTCGCGGTCCTCGAGGCGAAGATCGCGGTCGTCCGCGGCGACGTTCCCCACGCGCTCGAGGCGCTCGAGACCGCGGAGGCGCTCGGCAACGAGGCGTCCGTGATCGTCGAGCAGCGCAACCTGATGCGCCGCTGGTCGATGACGGGCGACGAGGCCGCCGGGCGCCGCGTCGTGGAGCTCGCCGACCGCATGCCCGACATGCCGATCCCGCAGCGCATCGCGGCGCAGGTGCTCCGCGGCCGCGCGAGCGATGTGGTGCACGCTGCGAAGCTGCTCGTCATGATCGAGGGCGACGGCTTCGCGCTGGACGGCATCGACTCGCCGCGGATCACGGAGCGGGAGCGGGAGGTCGCCGTCCTCATCGCGGAGGGCTTGACGAACAAGCAGATCGCCGAGCGCCTCTTCCTCTCCGTCCGCACGGTCGAGTCGCACGTCTTCTCCGCACGGGCGAAGCTCGGCGGCCTCACCCGGCGCGAGCTCGGGGCGAGGCTCCGCGAGGGCGCCGCCTGAGCGACGCCCCCGCGGGGCCGGACCCCGGCGTCTCAGCCGAGGTGGCGCGCGAAGAACCGCGCCGCATCCTCGGCGGCATGGGCCGGGACGCCCGTGTGCCCGCCGAGGTTCGCCTGCAGCGTCTTCTCCCGCGAGCCGAGGGCGTCGAACAGCTCGAGGGCCATCCGGCGGTCGTTGTGCTCGTC
>JAGIAU010000191.1:3666-3877 GCA_017744755.1 Microbacteriaceae bacterium | reverse complement strand
GGTCAGCACGATGAGCTTCGCGGCGCCGAGGGCGACGGCGATCGCGGCGGCGGCGGCGTCGGCGTTCACGTTGAGGATGCCGTCCGTGCCCTCCTCGCGCGCGACCGTCGAGATGACGGGGACCTTGCCGGCGTCCAGTGCGTGCTGGATCGCCGTCGCGTCGACCGAGGTGACCTCGCCGACGAGGCCGAGGTCGACCTCGACGCCGTCG
>JAGIAU010000191.1:0-3656 GCA_017744755.1 Microbacteriaceae bacterium | reverse complement strand
CGAGCACCTCGCGGACGACGGGGATCGCCTCCGCCGTCGTCACGCGGTAGCCGCCGCGGAACTCGCTCGCGATCCCCTGCGCCTGGAGCGCCGCGGTGATCTGCGGGCCGCCGCCGTGCACGACGACGGGCTTGATCCCCGCGAAGGCGAGGAACGCCATGTCCTGCGCGAACGCCCGCGTCAGGTTGAAGTCCACCATCGCGTTCCCGCCGAACTTCACGACGATGGTGGCGTCGTGGAAGCGGTGCAGCCACGGCAGCGCCTCGACGAGGACCGCCGCCTTCTCGGCGGCCTCTGCCGCGGTCGTCACGACGCGGACCGAGGAGGTGTCGGTGCCGATGTATTCGCCCATGCGCGTTCCCCTCCCCTAGCTCGAGTAGGCCGAGTTCTCGTGCACGTAGTCGTGCGTGAGGTCGTTCGTCCAGATGGTCGCGGTCGCCTCGCCGGCGTTCAGGCCGATCACGAGGTGCAGCGCGCGGGGGCTCAGGTCGACCTCGCTGCGCGGGCGGTCCGGCCCGCCGGCGTGGCAGACCCGGACGCCGTTCATCGTGACGTCGACGTCGTAGGGGTCGAAGGCCGCCCGCGTCGTGCCGATCGCGGCGAGGACGCGGCCCCAGTTCGGGTCGTTGCCGAAGACGGCGGCCTTGAACAGGTTGTTCCGCGCGACGCTGCGGCCGACCTCCACGGCGTCCTCGACGCTCGCCGCCCCGACCACCTCGATGGACACGTCGTGGCTCGCGCCCTCCGCGTCCCGCATGAGCTGCTGCGCGAGGTCGCGCGTCACCTCGTCGAGCGCGTGCTGGAATGCGGCCGGATCCGGGATCACACCGCTCGCGCCGCTGACCATGAGGGTCACGTGGTCGTTCGTCGACTGGCAGCCGTCCGAGTCGAGCCGGTCGAAGGACTGCCCGGTCGCGGCGCGCAGCCGCGCGTCCGCCTCGGCCTCCGTGAGCACGGCGTCGGTCGTGAGGACGACGAGCATCGTCGCGAGCGCCGGCGCGAGCATGCCCGCGCCCTTCGCCATGCCGCCGATCGTCCAGCCCTCGGGACTCGTGAACGCGCTGCGCTTGGCGACCGTGTCGGTCGTCATGATCGCCTGGGAGGCGCGTTCCCCCGCCTGCGCATCGGCCGCGAGCGCGGGGACCGCGGCGCGGACGCCGTCGAGCACCTTGGCGCGGAACACCTCGTCGCCCTCGCCGATCAGCCCGGTGCTCGCGACGAGCACGTCCCCGGAGCTCGTGCCGGCGCCGAGCAGCTCCGCGGCGAGCTCGGCCGTCTGATGCGTCGTCTGGAAGCCGAAGGCGCCGGTGAAGCAGTTCGCGCCGCCGGAGTTCAGCACGATCGCGGTCGCCCGGCCGTCCTTGATGACCTCCTGCGACCAGATGACGGGGTTCGCCTTCGAGCGGTTGCTCGTGAAGACGGCCGCGGCGACCTGGAGCGGGCCGCGGTTGACGACGAGGGCGACGTCGGGGCCGCCCTTCGACTTCAGCCCTGCGGCGACGCCGGCCGCCTCGAATCCTGCTGCGGCGGTGACGCCGGTGCCGGTCGGGTGGTTCGCTTCGCTCACGGTGCGACTCCGTCGATGCTGAGGCCCAGGCCCTCTGCGAGGCCGAGCGCGATGTTCGTGGACTGGACGGCGGCGCCCGCCGTGCCCTTGACGAGGTTGTCGAGAACCGAATACGTGACGGCGCGACCCGCCCGCTCGTCGACGGCGAGGCCGATGAGCGCGGTGTTCGCGCCGACCGTGTCGGCGGTGCGCGGCTGCGCGCCCGCCGGGAGGACGTGGACGAACGCCTCCTCGCCATACGCCGCCTCGAACGCCTCGCGGACGTCCGCGGCGGTGGCGCCGGGCGCGAGCCTGGCCGCGTTCGTCGCGTGGATGCCGCGCGCCATCGGGACGAGGACGGGGGTGAACGCGATCGTCGGGTCCACGGCGCCCGCCTTCGCCAGGTTCTGCCGGATCTCCGGGTTGTGCCGGTGCGCGCCCCCGACGCCGTAGGCGTGCGCGCTGCCGAGCAGCTCGGAGGCGAGCAGATCGGTCCGCAGCGTCTTCCCGGCGCCGGAGGGGCCGACCGCGAGCACGCTCACGAGGTCCTGCGCCTCGACGACGCCGGCGCGGATCGCGGGGGCGAGGCCGAGCGTGATCGCGGTGACGTTGCAGCCGGGGACGGCGATCCGCTTCGCGCCGCGGAGTCGCTCGCGCTGCTTCGAGCCGTCCGCGAGCACGAGCTCCGGGAGGCCGTAGGCCCAGGCGCCGTGATGCTCGCCGCCGTAGTACTCGGCCCAGTCCTCGGCGGACTCGAGGCGGTGATCGGCGCCCGCGTCGACGACGACGGCGTCGTCCCCGAGCTGGGCGGCGATCTCCCCCGATCTGCCGTGCGGGAGCGCGAGGAACACGACGTCATGGCCTGCGAGGACCTCCGGCGTCGTCTCCTGCAGGGTCAGATGCGCGAGCGAGCGCAGGTGGGGCTGGTGGGCGATGAGCGGCGAGCCGGCGTTGGCGTGCGCGGTGACGGTGCGCACCTCGAGCTCCGGATGGGCCGAGAGGAGCCGGAGCAGCTCGCCGCCGGCGTAGCCGCTGGCGCCGGCGACGGCGACCGAGAAGGGCATGAGACAACCTTAGATTCTGGGCACGGACGGGACGGATCGGTCCTGACCGCTCGGGGCCGGGATCCGCGGCGACGCGCGTGGCACGCGGATGCGTGCGGAGAGGCGCGCCGCCTAGCCTCGGCGGGCGCGACGCAGACGCAGCACGGAGCGGCGCGAGGCGCGCTCGACGATGGCTGCGGCGGAGGTCACGACGTCAGTCTAGCGACTCCGGGAGCAGCGCGACGCCGATCTTCTCCGCGGCGGCGCGGAGCCGCCGGTCGAGGGTGGCCAGCGCGATCCTTCGCGCGTCCGCGATCTCCAGGTATGCGGCGTCGTAGGCGGTGAGGTCATGCGCGACGGCGGAGTCGAGCATGCCCCGCAGCGATGGCGACGCGACCTCGAGGGCGAGGTCCCCGAGCATGGCGAGGAACGCATCCACGCGCTCCCCCGTCGCTGCCGACGCGGCGACCTCCCGGCTCAAGCGATTCGCGAGTTCGTAGACCCAGATCGAGGGGACGACCACATCGTCATCGGCCGCCTTCCCGAGGATCGCCTCGGTCATCGGACTCCGCTCGGCCGGGAAGAACCAGGCGAGCGTGAGCGCCGCATCGAGCACGAACGTCATTGCTCGGGGTGTCCCAGCGTCGAACGGTCGTAGGGACTGAAATCCGTCGGGATGTCGATCGGATGGGCCTCCCGGTACGTCTCCCAGGCCTCGATCGCCTCGCGGGGGGACCGGCGGGACTCGCGAATCGGCATCAGCCGGGCGACCGGATGCCCGTGCCGGGTGATCGTGATGATCTCCCCCGCCTCCGCGGCATCGACCAGGGCCGACAGCTTCGCCTTCGCCTCGGCGAGGCTGATCGTCCGCCGCGCATCCGTCGCGACGGTGGGCATGAGTCCAGTCATGTCGAGAGGATAGTCTTCGACTAGTCATTGGTCAATATTCGCCAGCACGTGCGATGCACTCGCACCTATCCGCGCCGCGGACCGCTGGGTAGGTTTGGGAGCGCAACCCGACCCGACCGCAAAGGAGCCACCGATGGCCGACCTCTCCGATCTCCTCC
>JAGIAU010000190.1 GCA_017744755.1 Microbacteriaceae bacterium | reverse complement strand
ACCACTCCTTCGGCGGCTGGAAGGACTCCGCCTTCGGCGACTCGAAGGCCTACGGCCGGCAGGGCTTCCACTTCTTCACCCGGGAGAAGGCGATCACGTCCCGCTGGCTCGACCCGAGCCACGGCGGCATCAACCTCGGCTTCCCCCAGAACACCTGATCCCCCACCCTTTTCAGGAGTCACGCATCGTTTTCAGGCGTATCGCGGGGGTCAGCGTCCCTGTTCACCTGAGAACCGGGTGGCGCACCTGAGAACGGAGAGCAGGAGCACATCATGGACCTCGGACTGAGCGACTTCCGCGCCTTCGTCACCGCGGCGAGCCAAGGCCTCGGCCTCGCCTGCGCGAAGGCGCTCGTCGACGAGGGCGCGCGCGTCGTCCTCTCCTCGAGCGACGATGAACGCGCCCGCGCGGCGGCCGAGTCGATCGGCGCCGTCGCCGGCTTCGCCTGCGACCTGACCGACCCTGCGGCGATCGATGCCGCGGTCGCGCGGGCGGCGGAGCTGCTCGGCGGCCTCGACGGCCTCGTCGTCAACGCGGGCCCGCCGCCGTCGAGGACGTTCGCCGACTCCGACGAGGCCGTGTGGGACGCCGCGATCGACGGCGTGCTGCGCAGCGGCGTGCGTCTCATGCGCGCCGCAGCCCCGCATCTGGAACGCTCGGGGCGCGGCCGCATCGTCGCGCTCACCGGCTACGGCATCCGCGAGCCGCAGAGCCACCTCGTCGCCTCCGAGGCGACGCGCGCGGGCGTCGCGCTCGCCGCCAAGGTGCTCGCGAGCGACCTCGGCCCCGCCGGCGTCACCGTCAACAACATCGCGCCGGGGCCTGTGCTCACCGACCGTCTCATCGGCATCATGCAGGCCTTCGCGGACCGCGACGGCAGGACGCTCGAGGAGCAGCTGGAGCGGAACGCCCTCGCCGTCCCGGTCCGGCGCAACGGCCTCCCCGAGGACGTCGCGGACCTCTGCGCCTTCCTCTGCTCGTCGCGCGCCGGCTTCATCACGGGTCAGACGATCGTGGTCGACGGCGGCTTCAACCGCGCGGTCTGATCCCGCATCTCAGGGAGCACGGCATGACGAAGACCTGGTTCATCACGGGCGCCTCCCGCGGCTTCGGCCGCGAATGGGCGGAGGCGGCCCTGGAACGCGGCGACCGCGTCGCCGCGACCGCCCGCGACCCGCGTTCGCTCGACGCCCTCGTCGAGCGCTTCGGCGACCGCCTGCTGCCGGTCGCGCTCGACGTCACCGACCGGGAGGCCGTGTTCGCGGCGGTCGCGGCGGCGCACGCGCGATTCGACCCCATCCTGCGCGACCAGCGCGGCGGGCACATCGTCCAGGTCTCCTCGATCGGCGGCATCACCGCCTTCGCCTCGCTCGGGCTGTACAACGCGTCGAAGTGGGCCCTCGAGGCCTTCACCCAGGCGCTCGCACAAGAGGTGGCGGTCTACGGCGTGAAGACGACGCTCGTCGAGCCGGCCGCCTACGCGACCGACTGGGGCGGCGACTCCGCCATCACTGCGACGCCGATGCCCGCCTACGACCATGTCCGGGCGGCGCGGGCCGCCCGCAAGTCGGCGCAGGTCCCGGGCGATCCCGTGGCGACGCGCACCGCCATCCTCGCGGTCGTCGATGCGGAGGAGCCGCCGCTGCGGATCTTCTTCGGCCGCGGCCCGCTCGAGATCGCGAAGGCCGACTACGAGCGCCGGATCGCGGTCTGGGAGGCGTGGCGCGGGGTCTCCGAGGCGGCCCACGGCCACTGACCCCCTCCCCTTTTTTTTCAGGTGCCGCGCGCCGTTCTCAGGTGTCCGGGCGTCTCGGAACGCGCTCCGGCCTGAAAAAGCCATGCGGCACCTGAAAGAGCGCGGCACACCGGGCGGGACCCGCGTCCCGCCGTCAGGCGAGATGGCGACCGGAACGCACGATCGCGAGCAGCGACCGCTCGACCTCGTGCCATGCGTCCTGGAGCTGCCGGTAGGTCACGCGGATCACGATGTACCCGAGGGCGGCCAGGCGGCGGTCGCGCTCGCGGTCCGACTCGAACGCCTCTCGGTCGCTGTGGAACTCGTACCCGTCGACCTCGATGACGAGCCGCTGCCCGATCAGGAAGTCCACGCGACCGACGCCGACGATCGACACCTGCGAGCGGTACGGGATCCGCAGTCTCCGCAGGCGGAGCCGCACCGCCGACTCCCCGCCCGATTCGCTCGAAGGGTCGATCAGACCGATGAGGGCCGTCGGCACCCCCGCGGCGCGCAACCCGTCCAAGGATGCCCGGCGCTGACGGACCGCGGAGTCCGCGGCGCCGATGAAACCCTCCACGTCCGCGCATTCGCACAGCTCGGCGAGCGCACCGACGACCGAGTCGCGCGGTGCGGTCGTCGCCCCCGAAGCACGACGCCAGTGCAGCACGACGCCGTCCGGGTCGACCGAGCGCGGGACGATCCGGGACCTCGCGGAGCGCAGACGGGACGCGTTCGCCGCGACCGACACGTGCACGCCGTCGATCCGCGGCACCCACAGCCCCTCCGATGCCAGCAGCGTCACACAGGTCGCCATGCCGCCGACTCGCACGGCCGCGACCGTCCCGGGGTCGCTGCCCGGCAGCGCGTACCAGGCCCGTCGCACGCGGACGATCCGCCCTTCGTGGCGAGCACGGCCGATGCCGAACTCGGTCGCGCCGCCGTCGAGGAGCTGCTGCCGGCTGGCGATGCCGCCCAGTTGTCGAAGCAGGTGCGCCGGATCCATGCCGTCACTCTGGACCATCCCGACGACACCCGACAGCCATGGAACCGTCCCTGTGGATAACTCGCCCCACGCCCTTTTCAGGTGTCGCGCGCCGTTTTCAGGTGTCCGGAGCGCTCCGAACGCGCTGCGGCCTGAACAAGCCCCGCGACACCTGAAAAAGGCATGGGCCTCAGTGCATGTCCTGCGCCATGAGCGGAGAGGCGAAGCCCTCGATCTTCGCGTCGATGAGGAACGGCCGCTCGCGCGGGCCGGCGAGCCAGGCGTGCAGCGGTGCGAGATCGTCAAGCGAGCGCACCGTGATCGCCTCGCAGCCGTAGCCGCGCGCGATCGCCGCGATGTCGGTGTCCGGGAAGACGACCGTCTCCTTGTGCGGATCCCGGTGGAAGATGTGCACCTCAGCGCCGTAGGCGCTGTCGTCGAACACGACGACGAGCATGCCGAGGCGGAGCCGGACCGCGGTCTCCAGTTCCACGGCGTTCATGAGGAGCGAGCCGTCGCCCGTCGCGACGACAGGGAGGCGGTCGGGCCGCGCGAGCGCCGCGCCGATGCCCTCCGCGAGCCCGCAGCCGATCGACTGCGAGGCGAGGTCGAGGACGTAGCCCTGCTCGTCGGGGACGCGGAGGAACGACCCGCCGTACGCGTTCACGTTCCCGCCGTCCGGGATGACGACGCGCTCGATAGGCAGCAGGCGGTCGAGCGCGATCGAGAGCTCCGCAGGGTCGACGAAGCCCTCGACGCGGCGGAACTCGAACTCCTGCTCCGACCAGTAGCGCGCCGCCTGGACCCGCATATGCGTCTCGGGTGTCCGGTAACCGACGCGGCCGCCCGGGAAGCGACGCTCGAGGGCGGCCGTCGCGGCGCGCGCGACGAGCGCCGAGTCGCCGAGGACGCCGAGCGCGACCGGCCGGTGCAGGCCGAACGCCTCCGCGCGGTCGTCGACCTGGACGATCTTCTTCCCCTCGGTGAGCACGCCGCCGCGGGCGGTCCACTTCGTCAGCGCGGTGCCGAACACGACGAGCAAGTCGGACGCCCGGATGAGCTCCGCCGCCTCGTCGGTCGAGAAGCCGCCCATGACGTCGAGCGCCCACTCGTCCCCGACGAAGATGCCGCGTCCGCCGCCGGAGGCGACGAGCAGCGCACCGGAGACCGCGGCGCGCGCCCGC
>JAGIAU010000018.1 GCA_017744755.1 Microbacteriaceae bacterium | reverse complement strand
GTCGAGGACCGCGGCGCCGTCGGGATCGTTCGCGCGCCATTGGTCGACGCCGTTCGGATCGGACGTGACCTGCGGGACGAGCGAGCCGGGGATGGCGGCGATCGCCAGGAGCAGCAGCAGCACGATGGCCGTGCGCATCGAGGTGAGCTGCCGCCACGCGAAGCGCAGCCAGCCGATCGGGCCGAGCGCCGGGTTGTTGGTGCCGAGACGGCCTTCGGCCTCCTCGACCGCCGACTCGTCGACGTGGTCAGAGGGCCGGTACGAAGACATTGATCACCGCCGTCAGCCGCGACATGAGCGCCTGCCAGAGGCCCGAGACCATGAGGACGCCGATGACGATGAGCAGGACGCCGCCGACGATGTTGATCGCGCGGATGTGCCGCTTGATCCACCGGACCGAGCTCGCGGCCCAGCCGAGGCCGAGCGCGATGAGGAGGAACGGCACCCCGAGCCCGATCGCGTACACCGCGGCGAGGAGGCCGCCGCGCCACGGATCGCCCTGATCGAGGACGATCGCGTTGACGGCGACGAGCGTCGGGCCGAGGCACGGGGTCCAGCCGAGGGCGAACACGATGCCGAGCAGCGGCGCGCCGACGAGCCCCGTCGCGACCTTGACCCTGGGCTTCACGGTGCGCTGCATGAGCCCGAAGAGCCCGATGAACACGAGTCCCATGACGATGATGACGGCGCCCGCCACGCGGGTGATGAGGTCGAGCCACGGCCGCAGCAGCAGCCCCGCCGTGCCGAAGAGCACGCCGAAGGCGACGAAGACGACCGTGAAGCCGAGCACGAAGAGCGACACCCCGAGGACGAGCCGCCCGCGGCCCGCCTTCTCCCCCGAGGCGAAGCCGCTCACGTAGCCGAGATAGCCGGGCACGAGCGGCAGCACGCACGGCGAGGCGAAGGACACGAGCCCCGCGAGCAGCGCGAGCGGGAGGGCCACGAGGAGCCCGCCGTTCAGGATCGTCCCGCCGACCGGGTCCATCACTCGGCCTGCACGGTCTCGATCATCGTCCGCAGGATGTCCGGATCGCGCAGCAGCCCGGAGATGCGCGCGGCGACGCGGCCCTCGCGGTCGAGGACGATCGTCGTCGGCACCGCGTTCGGCGCGATGGCGCCCGCCTCGGCGAAGGCGAACTGCACGGCGCCCGCGGCGATGTCGAGCACCGACGGGTACTCGACCCCGAACTCCTCGTTGAACGTCCGGGCGACGTCGGCGCCGTCGTACACGTTGACGCCGACGAAGGCGACGTCGTCGAGCTCGCTCGAGAGCGCCGCGAGGTCGGGCGCCTCCTTGCGGCACGGAGGGCAGCCCGCGTACCAGAAGTTCACGACGGCGACCCGGCCGGCGAGGTCCGCACTGTCCAGCGCCGTCCCGTCGATCGTCGGCCCGGAGAACGCGATGGGCTCGCCGCGCTCCGCCGCCGGCACCTCGAGGTAGGCGCCGTCGCCGGACACGTAGCCCTGCCCGGAGCCGTAGTTCGCGGCGAGCCCGTCGCTCGACGTGCAGCCGGCGAGCGCGAGCGCCGCCACGATGGCCCCCTGAGCGAGTGCGACGAGTCGGACGACCACGCGCCCACGCTTCGATTCGCCTCCGGCTCGCCCGGCGACCCAGTCCGCCCGCACCACTACACCGCCCCCGTGTCCACAGCCTCGGCGAGCAGTCCTGCCGCGGGCTCCTGATAGCCGACCTCGACCCAGCCCGTCGACGACGCCTCGTCCCGCCGGAACGACGTGATCGACGACAGGGCCGTGCGGCGCTTGCGCGGGTCGTGATGCAGCCGGCGTCCGTTCACCGCGAGCGTCGTCGTCCAGATCGGCATCTGGTGGCTCACCAGCACGACCTCGCCGCCGTCGGCCTCGTCCCAGGCCTCGTCCATCGCCGCGAGCATGCGATCGCGCACCTCGACGTACGGCTCGCCCCAGCTCGGCACGCGCGGGCGCAGGAGGAGCGGCCAGTTCCGCGGCTTCATGACGGCCTCGCGCATCCGCGAGCCCTCGAAGCGGTTCCACGGCTCGATGATCCGCTCGTCGAGCGTGACGGGGAGGGAGAACGCGCTCGCCCACGGCGCCGCCGACTCCCGCGTCCGCTGCAGCGGGGAGGCGATGAGCGCGTTCACCGGGCGGCCCTCGAGGGAGGCCGCCGCGAGCGCCGCCATCCGCGCGCCGCGCTCGGACAGCGCGAAGCCGGGGATGCGGCCGTAGAGGATGCCGTCGGGGTTCTCGACCTCGCCGTGACGGACGAGGTGCAGGAGTTCGGCTGGCACGGGACCATCCTCCCACCGGGTCGCTGGGCGAAACATGCCGTCACAACATGACGCCGTGTGACGCCGCGGGCTGGGCGGACCGGGCGACGCCCGCGTACGTTCGTTCCGCCGACCGGACCCGGTCGCCGGCGCTGGAAGAGGTGATCACCATGAACCGTCAGTCGACGTTCGAGGTACTGGCCATCCAGCGCTGCATGGCGAACGCGAATCCGCTCGCCTGGCGCGACGGCCTGGTGTCCGATGTCTCGTCGGACTCGGTCGTGCTGGTCTTCCTCGACGGCTCGTCGAGCGTGCTCCGAGTGGTAGGTCACCAGGTGGACCTTGCAGTGGGAGAGCCGGTGGCCTACCACTCGGTCGCCGAGATCCTCGCCGTCGGCGACCGCTGGGTCACCGCGCGGGCTCGGGACTAGGGTCAGGCCATCTGCATCGAGGCCATCATGGCCTCGGCCTTCATCATCATGTCCTTGCACGCCATCGCGCAGTAGCGGCAGCACTCGGCCATGTCCGCATGCATCTCGCACTCGGCCATGCATGCCTTGCCCATCGCGACGCAGGCCATGAGCATCGCCTGCATGGCGGCCATGTCCATGCCCATCGGGCGCATCATCATGCCCATGGCGGTCTGCGCCATGTCGGCCATGTCCATGCACATCGAGGCGCAGCGCCCCATGTCGTCCATGCCCATGTCCTGGCCGGCGCACATCATGCACGCCATCTGACACGCGTTCATCGACATGATGCACTCCTGCATCATGGCCATGTCCATCGTCATGCCCTCGGGCATGTCCATCGACATGGACTTCATCATCTGCATGGTGTCCACGTTTCATCTCCTAAGCGATCGGGGCGCACGGCCCCTTAGATGACGAAATGTTACGACACATTCGCGCTCGACCGCGACCCGGAAACGCCCCGGAACGGCACTGCGCCCACCCGTGGCGATCCGGGCGGGCGCAGCGGCGCGTTCGCGAATGGGCCGGCTACGCCTCGTCGGGGACGAGGCCGAGGAACACCCAGTGCTCGTTCGGCGCGAGGCCCGCGAGCTCGCGGCCCGCATCGCGGAGGACGGGCTGCGAGGAGGTGACATGGGTCGAGCCGACGATCATGTCGCGGATGAAGTGGTTGAGCACGCCGGGCCGGATGACCTGCGTCGCCGCCGACTTGATGACGAAGTTCATGACGTCGTAGGCGGTGAAGGTCAGGTTGTTCGTCGCGATGCGCACGAGCGTCTTCTGCCGGGTCGAGACCTCGGTCGCGCCGTTGGCGAGGCTCTCCTCGATCTCGGCCCAGACCTCCATCGCCCAGGCGCGGGCGCCGCGGAACCTCGCCTCCTGGCGGGCGTACTCCTCGAGGAACGCGCCGTCGTTCGCGATCTGCCCGGGACGGCCCTTGCCGGCCTGGGCGAGCTTGAGGAGCTCGTCGAGCAGCCGGCGGCCGACGCCGATCGCGAAGCCCGTGTGGCCGAGGAGCGCGAACTGGATCGTGCCGATGCGGAAGATGTCGCCGCCGCGCAGCGCCGTCTCGGTGAAGAGGTCGTAGGCCTGGTCCTCGGGCACGAAGACGTCCTTGAGGTGGTAGTCGACCGAGCCCGTGCCGATGAGGCCCATGACGTCCCAGGAGGACTCGTCCCAGTACTCCGGCTTGTTCGCGACGACGAAGATGTACATCTTGCCGCTCTCCGGGTCCTGCGCGGCGGTGTGGATCCAGTCCGCGTGCTTGAGGCCGGAGCCGAAGAACCAGTCGCCGGTCAGCTCGAAGCCGCCGTCGACCTTCTTCGCGGTCTGCAGGCGCGTGCCCTGGCCCGCGATGATCGGGAAGCGCTCGCCCGGCTGGAACACCTTCGGCACGGCCGACTCCTCGAGGTACGCGCCGCCGGTGCCGGTCGCGAGCGCCGAGGCCATCGTGACCCATGCCGTCGCCGGGTCCGCGTAGGCGAGGGCGGCGACGGTGTCGATCGACTCGCGCGGCGACAGCTCGAGGCCGCCCAGCGGCTTCGGCACCCACATGCCGACGAAGCCGCCCGCGTGGATCGCCTCGACGACCTCCGGGTGCAGCGCGTTGAGCTCCTCATGGGCGTCCGAATGCTGCATGAGCAGCGGCTGGATCCGCTGCGCTTCGGCGACGAGGTCGCGGGTCGTGGAGTGCATGATGCTCCTCTGGGTCTACATCGTTGTAGGGGGTGCGCGAACATCCTTGTCCGCGCGCCGGGTGTTCAGTCCGGCTGAACCCAGCGTAAGGCAAAGTGCACGCCCGGGCGCAAGAGCTCCCGCCCGATGAGGGCGGCAGAACGCGCTCGGTAGAATCTCCCGGTGATCCAGCGCACCCTCGCCGCCGACCTCGCCGCCGCCCCCGACGGACCCGTGACCGTGGCGGGCTGGGTCGACACCGTGCGCGATCAGAAGAAGGTGCAGTTCGTCGTCCTGCGCGACGAGTCCGGCGCCGTCCAGCTCGTGCACCCGCGCGCCGCGGACGGCGACGCGGACCCGATCGCGGCGCAGGTCTCGGAGCTCGCCCAGGGCACGTTCCTCGCCGTCACCGGCGTCCTCAAGCACGACGAGCGCGTCAAGCTCGGCGGGGTCGAGGTCCTCATCGAATCCATCGACGTCGCCACCGCGGCGAACCCCGAGCCGCCCATCGCCGACGACTCCTCGATCGACAAGCGCCTCGACTGGCGCTTCCTCGACCTCCGCGTGCCGCGGAACGCGCTCATCTTCAAGGTGCAGACCACGATGGAGCACGCCTGGCGCAGCTGGTGGATCGAGCAGGGCTTCCTCGAGATCCACACCCCGTCGTTCATGTCCTCGCCGTCCGAGTCGCGCGCCGAGCTCTTCGAGCTCGAGTACTTCGAGCTCGGCAAGGCGTACCTCGCGCAGTCGCCGCAGAACTACAAGCAGATGGCGCAGGCCGCCGGACTCGGCAAGGTGTTCGCGATCGCGCCGGTGTTCCGCGCGGACCCCTCGTTCACGTCGCGGCACGCGACCGAGTACACCTCGGTGGACGCGGAGATCTCCTGGATCGAGTCGCATGACGACGTCATGTCGATGCAGGAGCAGCTGCTCGTCGCCGGCTTCGAGGCCGTCAAGGCGAAGCACGGCGAGGAGATCGAGCGGCTCTTCGGCTTCGAAGTCCGGGTGCCGAGCCTGCCGTTCCCGCGCATCCCGCTCGCCGAGGCGCACGCCGTCATCGAGGCCGGCGGCTACAAGGTGCCCCGGGCCGACGGCGACCTCGACCCCGAGGGCGAGCGCCGCATCGCCGCCTACGCGAAGGAGACGCTCGGCAGCGACTTCGTCTTCGTGACCGACTACCCCGCCGGGATCCGCCCGTTCTACCACATGCGCGATGAGGCGACCGGGCTCACGAAGTCCTACGACCTCATCTACAACGGCACCGAGATCACGACGGGCGCGCAGCGCGAGCACCGCCTCGACATCCTCACGGAGCAGGCGAAGGAGAAGGGGCTCGACCCCGCCGGACTGTCCGAGTACCTCTCGTTCTTCCAGTACGGCATGCCGCCGCACGGCGGCTTCGGCATGGGCCTCGTCCGCGTCCTCATGCTGTTCTTCGGCCTCTCCTCGATCCGCGAGACGACGTACCTGTTCCGCGGGCCGACGCGCCTGACGCCGTAGCGGGCGCCGACGCGGCGCGTTCCATGCCCTGGGGGGCTGGGCCCGTTTACCTGCATGGTGCAGAATGCCCCCATGTCGCCGAAGCCCTCCCCCAAGGCCGCCAAGACCAAGTCCCGCAAGGAGCCGAAGGCTCCGTCCAAGTCCAAGCTCATCAAGGACGCCAGGAAGTCGCTCGAGAAGGCCCTCAAGGAGCACGCGGAGATCGCCGCCGGCAGCGGCGTCGCCCTGAAGAAGGCGCAGCGCGCGAGCGCGAAGCTCGCCGCCGCGGCCGCCGCCTACGCCGACGCGGTGCAGGCGAAGACCGGCCTCGAGAGCCCGTTCATCCCCGGCAACGGCAAGCTCGACGGCGAGACGATCAAGTCGCTCGAGGCCGAGCGCGAGGCGATCGAGCACGCGGTCACCGGGCAGATCCCCGTCATCGCGGCGGCGGCCGAGGCTCCGGCCGATCCGGTGACGCCGGCCACGGAACCCGCCCCCGCCGCGCCGGCGAAGGCGCCCGCTCGCCGCGCTGCCGCGACCCGCACGAGCGCCCCGCGCACGACGACGCCGCGAACCACGGCCGCCCGGTCGACGACGGCGCGCACGACGACGGCGAAGCCCGCGGCCGAGCAGCCGGCCGCCTCGCCCGCCCCGCGCCGCCGCACCGCGACCCCGAAGCCGGACGCGGAGTGACGGGCGGCTACGTCGCGAGATCCTCGATCTCGGCCTCACCGGCCGACTTGATGATCGACTGCACGGCCTTCCTCGCGGACGCCTTCTCCACGTAGTTCTCGCTCACGGCGAGGGTCTGCCCGTTCGCCGCGACGATCCGGAAGAAGTAGGGCTGCTGCACGCTCTTGCCCTTGACGATCTGGAACTTCAGTGCCACGTCGGCGCCTTTCTCGGCCTATGCGTCCCCCGGAAGTGCTCCGGCGAGCCTATCGGCAGCGCGGCGGCTCAGGCCAGGAGCGCGGCCCGCAGGCGATCACCGTCGACGCGCCAGTACGTGTGCTGCCTCCCGTCGATGAGCACGACGGGGATCTCCTCGGCGTAGGCGTCGCGGAGCGCGGCGTCGTCGAGGATGGAGCGCTCCTCGAGCGCGACGCCGGGGAACTCGTCCAGGACGCCGACGACGACAGCCCGAGCATCGTCGCAGAGATGGCACCCGGGCTTGCCGATGAGCGTGACGGTGGTCACGCGTCGAGGCCTACTTCTTGTTGCGACGCTGGTGACGCGTCTTGCGAAGGAGCTTGCGGTGCTTCTTCTTCGCCATCCGCTTGCGGCGCTTCTTGATGACAGAGCCCATGAGAGCCTCCGGTTCGTCGGTCGGAACCCGTCGGGGTTCGGACGAACCTTGCGGGAATAAGACTCCGAGAGTCTAGCCGACGTTCCTGTTCGTCCCGGCACCCGGGATCGTGACGAGGTCGACGACGGCGGCCTCGGGGATCCGGTAGGAGCGGCCGAAGCGGACGGCCGGGAGCTCGCCCGACTGCACCATGCGGTAGACCGTCATGACGGAGACGCGCATCAGCTCGGCGACCTCGGCCACGGTGAGGAAGCGCACGTTCGACAGATCGCCGCGCATGAGGCCTCCCCGGTGTGCTGTTGCAGGTGTGGATCGTGTGAAAGCAGGGTACTACTGACCCGATTTCACGGGCAATACCTGCTTCACCTGGTCGACCAGGCCGGCGAAGCGGTCCCGGGTCTGGTCGCCGGCCTCCGAGAGCCGCTCGCGCGCCTCCTCGGTCGCCTCCTGGAGCGCGTGGAGCACGTTCCGCGCATGATGCATCGTCGTCGCGGCGACGCGGCCGATCTGATCCGCGGCCGCGGTGCCGTCGAAGGGGATGAGGTCGGGCCCCTTCGCCTCGCCCGCGACTCGTCCGGCGGCCGGAGCCGCCGGGATGAAGGTCTCGAGCCACGTCGCGACCTCCCCGAGCGGGGCCGGGTCGATCCGGTAGTAGCGGTGCTGCGCCTCCTCACGGACGGCGACGAGGCCTTGATCGCGGAGCACCTTGAGGTGCTTCGACACCGTCGGCTGCGTCAGGCCCGTCTGCTCGACGAGCGCGCCGACCGACACGTCGCCGCCGGTCGCGCCCGCGGCGAGCAGCCGCGCGAGCAGCTCGCGCCGCGTCGGGTCGGAGATCACGTCGAAGATGTCGGCCATGCGCCCAGCGTAGGCCCGGGCATGGCGCCCGGGGAATGCTCCGGAGCCCCTTCCCAGGGGATCGACCGGCTCAGCCCGCGGCGAGCTCGCGCGCCCGGGCGATCGCCGCCGCCGCGCCGCGCTCGAAGAGGCTCGCGAGGTCCGCGGACTCGAGCACCGCGATCGCGCGTTCCGTCGTCCCCTTCGGGCTCGTCACGCGACGACGCAGCTCCGCCGGGTCCTCGCCCGAGGCCTCGAGCAGCGCGCCCGCCCCGATGAACGTCTGCTCCGCGAGCGTCCGCGCCTCCTCCTCGGCGAAGCCGAGCCGCCTGGCCGTCTCCGTGAGCTGCTCGACGAGGAAGAAGACGTACGCCGGCCCTGAGCCGCTGACCGCCGAGAGCGCGTCGATCTGCGACTCCGGCACCACGACGACCCTGCCGACCGTCTCGAACAGCCGGGAGACGAGCGCGACGATCGACGCCGTCGCGCGGCTGCCGGGGGCGATGCCGGTGAGACCGCGGCCGACCGTCGACGGCGTGTTCGGCATCGTCCGCACGACCGCGTTCGGCAGGAGCGCCTCCATGCGCCCGGTCGTCACGCCGGCCGCGATCGAGACGACGACCGCGTCGGGCTCGAGCATCGGCGCGATCTCCTCGAGCAGCTCCGGGATGCCGGCCGGCTTCACGCCGAGGACGACGAGCTTCGCGCCCGCGAGCGCCTGCTCGGTCGCGTCGTCGACCGTCTCGTAGGACAGCGACAGCACGCCGGGACCGCGCAACGACGCCGCCTTCTCCTCCGAGCGGTTGACGGCGCGGATGCCGCCGGCGACCGGGATGCCGGAGGCGATCAGCCCCTGCAGGATCGCGCCGCCCATCGAGCCGGCGCCGATGAACGCGACTGCTGGGAGGGAATCGTGCGCCTCGGACATGCGCCCATCCTAGAATCGCCGGTATGAGCGCGGAGGGCGGCACCAAGGCGATCCTGGCGGCACTCGGGGCGAATCTGGGGATCGCGGCGACGAAGTTCATCGCCTTCCTCCTCTCCGGGGCCTCGTCGATGCTCGCGGAGGCCATCCACTCCGTCGCCGACTCCACGAACCAGGTGCTGCTCCTCGTCGGCCAGCGCCGCGCGCGGCGGCAGGCCGACGAGGAGCACCCCTTCGGCTACGGGCGCTCGCGCTACGTGTACGCGTTCATCGTGGCGATCATCCTGTTCAGCGTCGGCGGCGTGTTCGCGCTGTACGAGGGCTACGAGAAGGTGCGCCACATCCAGGAGCACCCCGACGAGCCGGCGCTCGACCCGTTCTGGTGGTGGCTGCCGCTCGTCGTCCTCGCCATCTCGATCGTGCTCGAATCGATCTCGCTGACGACGGCGCTCCGCGAGGGCCGCAAGGTCAAGGGCGACCAGAACTGGGTCGCGTTCGTCCGTCGCGCCAAGTCGCCGGAGATCCCCGTCGTCCTGCTGGAGGACGTCGCGGCCCTCATCGGCCTCGTGCTCGCGCTCCTCGGCGTCGGGCTCACCGTCATCACGGGCGACGGGCTCTACGACGCGCTCGGCACGTTCGCGATCGGCTTCCTCCTCGTGCTCGTCGCGGTCGTCCTCGGCGCCGAGATGGGCAGCCTCCTCGTCGGCGAGGGCGCCACCGCGAAGGATCTCACGGCGATCCGCGCCGCGATCGAGTCGCACCCGGCGGTCGAGCGCATCATCCACATCAAGACGCTCTACGTCGGGCCCGAGGAGCTCATGGTCGGCGCGAAGCTCGCCTTCCCCGCGAACCGCACGCTCGGCGATGTGGCCCCCGACATCGACGACGTGGAGCGCGCCGTGCGCGAGGCGGTCCCGGCCGCCCGCATCATCTACTTCGAGCCGGACGTGTACCGCGCCGACGCCGCCGAGCCGGCGCCGCCCACCGACACGATCGTCATCAAATCCGCGGACTAGGCGAAGGAGCCTGCCATGAACGTCCTCACCGCGATCCTCCTCGCGCTCCACCTCATCGGCCTCGCGCTCGTCGTCGGCACCTTCATCGTGCAGATGCGCGCGAAGTCCGGCTTCCGCACCGACCTGCTGCTGGCCGGCGCGATCGTGCAGCTCGTGACGGGCGGTGCGATGTTCGGGCTCCTCGCCGGCGAGACCTGGTTCGACCACCTCAAGTACGGGGTCCACGGCGCGATCGGCGTCGTCGTCCTCGGCGCCGCGATCGGCGCGTTCGTCGCCCAGCGCCGGGGCGCGCGGGTCCAGCCGTGGTTCCACGCCGCGGGCGGGCTCGGCCTGATCAACCTGCTCGTCGCGGTCCTCTGGCGCCAGTACACCTGACCCTCGCGCGCCCCCTCTGCTCGCTCAGGGTGTTCTGTGCCTGCTCAGGGCGAATATCGCCCTGAGCAGGCACAGAACACCCTGAGCGAGCGAACGGGCACGGGTCAGCGGCGGTCGGAGAAGAACGCCTGGAGGAGGGCGCGCGCCGCGTCCGCCTCGATCCCGGCGACGACCTCGACGGCGTGCGGCAGGCCCGCCTCCCGGATGACGTCGAGCCGCCCGCCGGCCGCCCCGGCCTTCTCGTCCCAGGCGCCGAAGACGAGCCGCTGCAGCCGCGACTGCAGCACCGCGCCGGCGCACATGACGCAGGGCTCGAGCGTGACGACGAGCGTGCAGCCGTCGAGCCGCCAGGTGCGCAGCGCCGCCGCCGCCTGCCGGATCGCGACGACCTCCGCGTGCGCGGTCGGGTCGTGGTCCGCCTCCCGGGCGTTCCGTCCCCGGCCGATGACGGTGCCGTCCGCCCCGACGACGACCGCCCCGACGGGCACGTCCTCGTCGTCCGCCGCCGCGCGGGCGAGGTCGAGCGCCTCCGCCATCCAGGCGCGATACCGGTCCACGCGCTGAGCCTATGCTGTTGCGCATGCGCGTCCACGTCGCCGACCACCCGTTGATCACGCACAAGCTGACGGTGCTGCGGGACGCGACGACCCCGTCCTCGACGTTCCGCGCCCTCGCGAAGGAGCTCGTGACGCTGCTGGCCTACGAGGCGACCCGCGACGTCCGTGTCGAGCCGATCGAGATCCAGACCCCGGTCACGGCGACGACGGGGGTGCAGATCGCCTCGCCGCGGCCGCTCGTCGTGCCGATCCTGCGCGCCGGCCTCGGCATGCTCGACGGCATGACGGCGCTGCTGCCGACGGCCGAGGTCGGCTTCCTGGGCATGGTGCGGAACGAGGAGACCCTGCAGCCGACGACGTACGCGAACCGGCTGCCGGACGACCTCTCGGGCCGTCAGGTCTTCGTCCTCGACCCGATGCTCGCGACGGGCGGCTCGATGCTCGCCGCGATCCGCTACCTCTTCGACCGCGGCGCGCGCGACGTCACCGCGGTGTGCCTGCTCGGCGCCCCGGAGGGCCTCGGCCTGCTCGAGGAGGCGCTGCCGGGCGAGAACGTGCACGTCGTCCTCGGCGCCCTCGACGAGCGGCTCAACGAGAAGGGCTACATCGTCCCCGGCCTCGGCGATGCAGGCGACCGGCTCTACGGCACGGCGCACTGAGTCACGGAGTCACGGAGTCACGCGCCGTAACCCGCGTTGACGACCGCTCCGCGGAGCCCGCAGACTGGACGGGTGATCCTGCGTCGAATGTGTGCCTGAGCCGCCGTCCAGCTCACCGCACCCAGAAGGATCCGACGCATGTCCGACAGCAGCCCCGCCGCCCCGCCGAGCGGCGACGACGACGCGCCCGCCGCGCAGCCGCGCGGCTTCGGCTTCTACGTCGGCCTCGACGAGGCGAAGGCCGCCGAGGCGGGCATCACGCTCCCCGAGCTCGTCGCGCGGCTCCGCGAGCTCGTCAACGACCTCGTGCCGGGCGCGCAGACGCACGCGACCGTCGCGATCGCCCCGCCCGGCGCCGGGGGCCGCGACATCGACGTCGTCCGGCATGCGCTGCACGAGCCCGGGCTCGCGCGCGCCCGCGCCGAGGCGGAGCCGGCCCCGCGCCGCCGCACGGGCGTCGTGATCGACATCTCCCGCAAGCGCGTCGTCCTCGACGGGGACACGGCGCCGCTGACGTTCACGGAGTTCGAGCTGCTGCAGTTCCTCGTGCTGCGCGAGGGGCGCGCCGTCGAGCGCCAGGAGATCATCGACGGCGTCTGGGCCGACGCCCCGGCCGACGAGATCCCGAACGCCCGCACGATCGACGTCCACATCCGCCGCCTCCGCGCGAAGCTCGGCGACTACGAGGACATCGTGCGCACCGTCCGCGGCTCGGGCTACCGATTCGACCGGCACGCCGATGTGTCGATCCGCCTCTCGGCGACCCCGTCGCCGGACATCTTCTAGGACGCGGGAACCCGCTCAGCAGGCGCAGTCGGCGCCGCAGGCGCAGTTCGCGCAGCCGCAGGCGTCGTTGGCGCACACGCCGACCTCGGCCGCACCCGTCGAGAGCTCGGCGATGTCGAGGATCTGGATCTGCTGCACGGCCATGATGTCTCCCTGGAGTTCGGTGGATGCCGCGGGGAACGCTCTCCCGCCATGCAAACCCTACGCCCGGCCGCTGACCTCGAACCGCACGCCCGTCAGCTCCTCCGACAGCGCCCACAGCCGCGCGCCGGCCTGCGGGTCGAGCACCGGGCCGCGCAGCTCCTGCGCGACGGGACCGCCGCGCAGGCCGAGCAGCCGTCCGTCGGGGCCGTAGCAGTGCCCGCCGAGGCCGTGCCGCAGCGCGTGCACGCTGATCGCGGCACCGGCCTCCTTCGAATGGGCGAAGCCGCGGATGGCGAGCGAGAAGCCGGGCACGGCGGAGCGCACCGTGATGCCGGGCCGCGCCGGGTCGAGCGCGCCGCTCGCGCGGCCGGGGTGCGCGATGACGCTGCGCACCCGGCGGCCCGCGGCCCGCGCGCGGCGGTCGAGCTCGATCGCCGTCGTCATGACGGCGAGCTTGGAGTGCCCGTACGCGTCGCGACGGCGACGCTGGGGCTGGTCGAGATCGAGCCGCTTGCCGCGGTGCGTGACGCTGCCGAGCGACACGACGCCGGCGTCGTCCGACAGCGCGGGGAAGAGCTGCGCGAGCAGCGCGAAGTGGCCGAGCTGGTTCACGCCGAACACGGGCTCGAGTCCGTCGGCGGTCGGCGAGGGGCGGTCCCACGGCAGCACGCCCGCGTTGAGCACGACGCCGTCGATGGGGCCGTCGGCGACGAGCTCCGCCGCGGCGTCGCGCACCGAGGCGAGGTCGGCGAGGTCGAGCCGGTCGCGGTCGACGCGGGCGCGGGGGACGAACGCGCGGATCGAGGCGACGGCCCGGTCGGCGCGCTCGACGCTGCGCGCCGCGATGGTGACGCGGGTCCCGGTGCGGGCGAGCCGCTCGGCGGTGAAGTAGCCGAGGCCGGCACTGCCGCCGGTGACGACGACCCGTGTTGACAACCGTTACCGTTTCGTTATAGAGTCGTGATCAGCCGAAGTCGTTCGCTGTGGCGGCTGAAGCGGAATGTGATTGCAGGACACTCTTGGTGCAACGGGACGAGGGCCGGTTTCCATCGAAGGATACCGGCCCTCGACTCATTCCGGCGCGTTCTCCCCGCCGCGCCTGACCGGCGTCAGCCGGAAGATCCGCAGCTCCCGCCCCGCATCGCGCTCATAGGCGCGGTAGTCCGGCCACTGCGCCTCCAGGTCGACCCAGATCGCCTCGCGCTCGGCGCCGACCACGAGCTCCGCCGCGACCCGCGTGACCCGTCCCCGGAAGCGGATGAGCGCCTCCGGATGCGCGAGCAGGTTCGCCGTCCAGGCCGGATGCCGGGCCTCGCCGAAATTGCTCCCGACGACGATCCAGGTCCCGTCCTCCGGCATGCACATGAGCACCGTCTCGCGGGGCTGCCCCGACCTCGCCCCTGTCGTGCGCAGCGTCAGCGACGGCACGAGCGCGGAGCTCAGCTGCAGACGGCCACGCGTCACCGCGGCGACGACGCGCTCGGCGGGCGGCAGGAGCACGCGCGCCGCAGCCCGAGCGGGGCGCGTCCGCATGACGCGGGAGAACATGCTCCGCAGTCCTCGACGCAACCCGTCCACGGCACCGATCATGCCAGGCGCACGGGCCTAGGCTGGTCGCCATGCCTCCCGCCAAGCGGACCGCCGTCGACGCCTGGGAGGCGCTGTTCCGCGCACAGGTGTCGATCCTCCGGGACATCACCGCCGACTTCCCCGAGCCCCTGACGATCGTCGAGTACGACGTCCTGTTCAACCTCTCGCGCCTCCCCAACCACTCCGCGCGCCCCCGCGACCTCACGCCTCTGCTGCTCCTCAGCCAGCCGAGCGTCTCCCGCATGATCGACCGCCTCGCCGAGCGCGGGCTCGTCACCAAGCACCCGGACCCCGACGACGGCCGCGGCATCATGGTCCGGCTCACCGACGACGGCTACGAGCTGTTCCGCAGGGTCGCGGCCGTGCACTCGGACTCGATCGCGCGGCGATTCGGCGACCGGCTGTCGGAGGAGGAGCTGCGAACGCTCATCACCCTGTGCGACCGGCTGCGCATCGGCGGCGGGGACAGCGCCCCCGCCTGAGATGAACGCGCCCGACCTCGACCTCCTGCTGCGCACCGGGACGCTCCGGCTCGTCGACGAGCTCGGCGCCATCCGCACGACCGACGAGGCGACGGCGGCGCTCCTGCGCCTCCGGAAGGACGGCATCGCGCCCGAGCTCGCCGCGACCGCCCTCACGCAGGCGCGGCTGCGGACGCGGGCCGTCGCGAAGTTCGGCGAGTTCGCCGCCCGGATGCTCTTCACCGAGGAGGGCCTGCAGCAGGCGACGCGGCTCGGCGTCGCGGCTCGGCACGCGGACCGCTACCGCGACGCCGGGCTGAGCCGGGTGGCCGACCTCGGCTGCGGCATCGGCGGCGACGCGCTGGCCTTCGCCGGCCTCGGGCTCGCGGTGCGGGCGATCGACCGCGACCCGGTCGCGGCCGCGATCGCCGCCTACAACCTCGCGGCCTTCCCCGACGCCTCCGTGGCGGTGGGAGCCGCCGAGGACGTCGACCTCGCCGGCGTCGACGCGGTCTGGCTCGACCCGGCCCGGCGCGGGCTGCCCCGCGGGTCGACGCCGGACTCCCGCCGCCCGGCCCGCCTCGACCCCGCCGACTGGTCCCCGTCCCTCGACTTCGCCTTCGGCCTCGCCGACCGCCTGCCGACCGGCGTCAAGCTCGGGCCCGGCCTCGACCACGAGCTCCTCCCCCGAGACCGGGAGGCGCAATGGGTCTCCGACGGCGGCGAGGTCGTCGAGCTCGTCGTCTGGTCCGGAGCGCTCGCCCGTCCGGGCGTCGGCCGCGCGGCGCTCGTCATCGGCGCCGGCGGCGCGGCGGAGCTCACGGCCGCCGGCGACAGCGAGGACGTCGCGGCCGGCGAGCTCGGCGAGTACCTCGTCGAGCCGGACGGCGCCGTCATCCGCGCGCGGCTCATCGGCGACCTCGCCCGCTCGCTCGACCCCGCCGCCCGCATGCTGCACGAGACGATCGCCTGGGTGACGCTCGACACCGAGCCGCGGACGCCGTTCGGCCAGTCGTTCCGCGTGCTCGACGTGCTGCCGCTCGACACGAAGGCGGTGCGCCGCGCCCTCCTCGC
This sequence comes from Microbacteriaceae bacterium, assembly GCA_017744755.1. Classification (GTDB taxonomy): domain Bacteria; phylum Actinomycetota; class Actinomycetes; order Actinomycetales; family Microbacteriaceae; genus 73-13. Next base: position 2,587 of record JAGIAU010000018.1, on the reverse strand, counting down.
CCGCGATGCCGGCGCGGCCGAGATCAAGAAGCGCGGGGTCGACATCGAGCCGGCGGAGTTCCGCAGGCGGCTCAAGCTCCCGGGCGGCGGCCGGCAGCTCACCGTCATCCTCACCCGCCTCGGCGCCCGCCGCCGGGCGATCCTCGCGGAGCGCGTGCCGCCGGGCCGAGCGGAGTAGATCCGCGCGAGCGGAGGCCGGATCCGTCCCGGCCGCGCTCCGCTCGGACTCATCGGAGGCACCGGACCCGCCGGAAGTGAGTAACCCCTACCCGGGTGCGGGCGCGGGGGCGTCCGTAGCCTCGGTGGCGATCGGAACCCGCATCCCGGAAGGAAGCATCATGAGCATCTACGACGCCATCGGCGGCCGCGAGGCCGTCCGCGCCGCGGTCGACCTCTTCTACGTCAAGGTGACGGGCGACCCGCTGCTCGCGCCGTGGTTCGCGCGCAGCGACATGGAGCGGCTCAAGGCGCACCAGCGACGCTTCATCGGCGCCGCGCTGGGCGGGCCCGAGGCCTATGACGGCCTGCCCATGAAGCAGGCGCACGCGCCGATGCGGATCACCGACGAGGCCTTCGACGCGGTCGCCGGGCACCTCGCCGCGACCCTCGCCGAGCTCGGCGTGCCCGGACCGACGGTGGACGAGATCGTCGCCTCGATCGCGCCGCTGCGCACCGAGATCGTGACGGTCGTCCCGTCCGTGCCGGCCGGCGGCTGAGGGCGTACCATCGGCACCGACATGAGCATCTACGAGGAGATCGGCGGACGCGAGACGGTCCGGGCGACCGTGCACGTGTTCTACGGCCGCGTCACCTCGGATCCGCTGCTCACGAGCTACTTCGCGGGCATCGACCTCGACCGGCTCGAGGCGCACCAGCGCGCGTTCCTCGCGGCCGCGCTCGGCGGGCCGGACCTCTTCTCGGGCCGCGGCATGGCCGAGGCGCACGCGCACCTCGACATCACGGACGAGGCCTTCGACGCGATCGTCGAGCACCTCGCGATCTCGCTCCGCGACCTCGGCGCCCCGGAGCCGGCGATCCACGCGGTGCGCGAACGCCTCGAGCCGATGCGCGCTGACGTGGTCACCGCGGTCGCCGCGGGCTGAGCGCCCGCCAGAACGCGCCCCGCGCGTTCTGGTCATGCCCCGCCCCGGCGCCGCTCCATCCTGGAGTCGCCGGCCCGCTCCCGGCGTCGTTCTCCGACGTTCCGCGGATCTTCCGACGTTCAAGTGTCGGAAGATCCGCGGGACGTCGGAAGCCGCGGGACTGCGAGGCGGGAGAACGCAGGAGCGCGTCCTCCCGAGGCGGACGCCCCTATCAGCCGAGCGCGAGCTCGTGCCGGCCCGTGATGCCGAGCTTGCCGTAGACGGACTGCAGGTGGTTGTCGACGGTGCGCGCCGAGAGGAAGAGGCGGGCGGCGATGTCCTTCGAGCTGAGGCCGGAGGCGGCGAGATTCGCGATCTCGCGCTCGCGCCGGGTGAGCGGCGTCAGCTCGTCGGCGAAGCGCACCACCGGGGTCGACAGGCCGCCCATCCGCCTGGCGAGCTCCTCGGCGCGGGCCTGCGACCGCGCGGCAGCGCGTTCCGCGCCGCCCCGCTGCTGCGCGCGCGCCGCCTCGCCGTAGGCGGACGCGGCGAGCAGGAGCGCCCCGTCCTCCTCCCACTCGTGGGCGATGCGGAGCAGGGCTGGCGCGTCACCGTCCGCCGCTGCCGCGGCATGCGCGGCGAGCCGCTCGAAATACGGCCCCGGCGCCGCGTCGGCGAGCGCCCGGGCCCTGGGCGCGATGTCCGCGGCCGGGCCGAACTGCAGCATCATGACGAGCATCCCGCCCGCATAGCCGAGGTGGCCCTGCTCGCGCATGCGATCCGCCCACCGGCCGAGTCCGGGCCAGGCCCCGGAGACGTCACCCCGAGCGGCCTGCACGAGCAGGCGCGCCACACCCCAGCCGACGCGGTGCTCGTCGGCGTGCGGCTCGAGCTCGGCGAGCAGCGCCTCGGCGCGCACGATGTCGCCGCGGAGCGCGTGCAGATGCACGAGCAGCGCCGTCGCCTCGTGGCGGAGCAGCTCCGGGCCGAACACGGCGGCGCCGCTGCGGACGTCGTCGGCCCAGCGCAGCGCGCCCTCGAGATCGCAGTAGACGGAGAGCCTCGCGAGGACCCACTCGGCGCCGCGCGCGGCGAGCTCCTCGTCGTCCCCGATCGACGCGACGAGCGCGCGGGTCGCCGCGGCTCGCGCCTCGCGGTCCCGCATCTGGAGCATGAGCACCTCGGCGAGCACGGCCTGCGTGTCGGTGACTCGGAGGCCGTAGACGGGCTGAGCGGCGCGGTCCGAGAACGACGCGGCCCGCTCGGCGAGCTCGAGCGCCTCGTCGAACCGTCCGAGCGCCGCGAGCGCCGGCGCCGTCGCGACGGCGACCTGGAGCTCCTCGGTCTCGCGGGCCGCCGCGCCGCCACCCGAGGGATCCTGCGAGTCGCCGCGCGCCGCGCCCGGCACGACGTCCTCCGCCGCCGCGAGCGCCTCGCGGAGCGCCGCGCGGGCGCCGGCCGGATGCTCGTCCACGACGAGCACCTGGACGCGCGCGCACGCGAGC
>JAGIAU010000189.1 GCA_017744755.1 Microbacteriaceae bacterium | reverse complement strand
CACCTCCTACCTGCTGACGACGCTCATCCACGAGTACGCGCACATCCTCACGCTCGACCTCGAGCAGGAGCCGGCCGGCGGCGGCGAGTGCGAGCCGGAGTTCCGCTCGCAGGGCTGCTGGTACGACGACGCCTACCTCGCGGCGTTCTGGGACGAGTTCTGGCGCGGCTATGGCGACGAGGCGACCGAGATCGGCTCGGAGGACGACGAGGCGCGGGACGCCTTCTACGACGCCCACGAGGAGGACTTCGTGAGCTCCTACGCGGCCACGAGCGTCGAGGAGGACATCGCCGAGTCCTTCATGGCCTACGTCATCGAGGCCGTGCCGGACCCGTCGCAGAGCACGGTCGCCGCCAAGCTCGCCTTCTTCGAGCGCTACCCCGAGCTCGCCGCGATCCGCGAGCGCATCCGCGCCGAGTTCGGCGACGAGCTCCAGCCGGTCTGGGACGAATGATCGACCTCGACGACGACCGGGATCTCATCCCGGATCCGCATGCCCACCGCGACCGGCTCGTCAAGCGGCTGGTTTCCGCCGGGATCGTCGTCGCCTTCCTCGGCGCCGGAGCGTTCATCGTCTCGCAGATCCAGTCCTGGACGAGCCCGCCGGTCAGGTACGTCGATGCGGAGTGGGGTGAGGTCGAGCACTATCGGGTCGAGGGCCGGGCGAGGCTGGTGCCGGCGCCGACCGCCGAGGTGCAGGCGATCTGGGACGACTTCGTCCGCGTCGCGACCGCCGACTACATCGACCTGCACGTCGCGCAGGTCTATCACGGCGAGTCCGAATCCCTGACGGCCGCCTATGTCTCGCCGACGCAGTCCGGGCGCCCGGGCCTATGGGACCTCGGGGTCAATGTCGCCTGGATCGGCGAGGACGATCCGGCGATCGAACGGCTCGTCACCCTGGTCCACGAGTTCTCGCACATGCTCACCCTGGACGACGTCCGCTATCCGCCGTTCGGCGGCGATTGCGACGATGCGCGATTCGAGCGGTCCTGCCCGCCGGCCGGTTCGATCGCGCGCACCTTCGGCGAGGCGTTCTGGGCCCCCTACGGCGAGGAGCGCGCCTCCTGGGATGGTCCGCTCGACGAGATCCCCGAGGGCTTCCTCGCCACGCACGCCGAGGATTTCGTGACCGACTACGCCGCGACGAACGTCGCCGAGGATCTCGCGGAGACCTTCGTCGTCTTCGTGGCGAACCCGATCCCCGCGGTCACGGACGCATCGGTCGTGGCGCGCAAGCTCGCGTTCCTCGCCGGCTACCCGGAGCTGCTGGAGCAGCGGGAGCGGCTGCGTGCGGAGTTCCCGGAGCTCGTCGTCGGCTGAGGCGGAACGCTCAGGGGCGGACGGCGGCGAGGACGGCTTCGGCCGCCTCGGCGACGGGGACCTGGGCGCGCTCGCCGGAGCGGCGGTCCCAGACCTCGACGACGCCGTCGTGCACGCCCTTGCCGACGATGACGATCGTCGGGACGCCGAGCAGCTCGGCGTCGCCGAACTTCACGCCGGGGCGCTCATCGCGGTCGTCGAGCAGCACGTCGAGGCCGGAGCGGTCGAGCGAGGCCGCGAGCGCGGAGCCCGCCTCGACGACCGTCTCGTCCTTGCCCGCGAGCACGATCTGGACGTCGAACGGCGCGATCTCCCGCGGCCAGAGCAGGCCCTTCTCGTCGTGCGTGGTCTCGGCGATCGCCGCGAGGATGCGGGTGACGCCGATGCCGTAGGAGCCCATCGTGACGGTGACGAGCTTCCCGTCCTGGTCGAGCACCTTGAGGCCGAGCGCCTCCGCGTACTTCCGCCCGAGCTGGAACACGTGCCCGATCTCCATGCCGCGCGCGAGCTCGACGGGCGTGCCGTCGGCGGCGAGGTCGCCCTCGCGGACGTCGCCGATCTCGACGACGCCGTCGGCCGCGAAGTCGCGGCCCGCGACGAGGCCGAAGACGTGGCGGCCGGGCTCGTTCGCCCCGGTGATCCAGGCGGTGCCGTCGACGACCTGCGGGTCGAGCAGGTAGCGGATCCCGGTCATGGAGGCCTCGCCGAGCACGGGGCCGTTCGCCGACCACGGTCCGATGTAGCCCTTGACGAGGCCGGGGTGCGCGGCGAAGTCCGCCTCGGTCGCCGCCTCGACGTCGTTCGGGGAGAACGCGGCCTCGGCGCGCTTGAGGTCGACCTCGCGGTCGCCGGGCAGGCCGACGATGACGAGCGAACGCTCCCCAGTGGGCGAGACGGTCGCGAGCACGACGTTCTTCAGCGTGTCCGCGGCCGTCCAGGCGGCGCCGTCCTCGCGCGGGTGCTGCGCGTTCGCGAGGTCGACGAGGGTCTGGATCGTCGGGGTGTCCGGGGTGTCGTGCACGATCGCCGCTGGCAGCCCCTCGGTCGAGCGGGGCTCCGGCGCGAGCGCGCGGAACGCCTCGACGTTCGCCGCGAGACCGCCCTGCGAGCGGATGAACGTGTCCTCGCCGATCTCGACGGGGAGCAGGAACTCCTCGGACTTGGAGCCGCCCATGGCGCCCGCGTGCGCGTTCACGATGACGTAGTCGAGGCCGAGGCGCTGGTAGATGCGCTCGTAGGCGTCGCGCTGCGCCTGGTAGCTCGCGTCGAGGCCGGCATCGTCGATGTCGAAGGAGTACGCGTCCTTCATGGAGAACTCGCGCCCGCGGAGGAGGCCGGCGCGCGGCCGCGCCTCGTCGCGGTACTTGTCCTGGATCTGGTAGATCGTGAGCGGCAGGTCCTTGTAGCTGGAGTAGAGGTCCTTCACGAGCAGCGTGAAGACCTCCTCATGCGTCGGCGCGAGCAGGTAGTCGGCGCCCTTGCGGTCCTGCAGGCGGAAGATCCCGTCGCCGTACTCCGTCCAGCGCCCAGTCGCCTCATAGGGCTCGCGGGGCAGCAGCGCCGGGAAGTGCACCTGCTGCGCGCCTGCGGCGGCCATCTCCTCGTGGATCACGTCCTCGAGGCGCTTGCGGACCTTGAGGCCGAGCGGCAGCCACGCGAACACGCCCGGCGCCTGGCGCCTGATGTAGCCGGCGCGGACGAGCAGACGGTGACTGTCGACGTCGGCGTCCGCGGGATCCTCGCGGAGCGTGCGGACGAACAGCTGGGAGAGACGCGTGAGCACCCGTCAATGGTAGTGACCGTGCGCTCAGTCGAGATCGTCGGGGTCGAGCCCGAGCGTCCGCCGCAGGTGCCGCCGCCCCTCGCGCGCCGCAGCCTCCAGCGCGTCATCCGCTTCCTGCGCCTCGCGGCGCCGCTGCGCCTGCTCGGCGAGCCCGGGTACCGGCATGGGCACGCCGCCGCTCGGTGCACGGCTCAGGACGAACTCCCCGCGGTCGTTCTCGCTGATGGCGAGCCGATCGCCGGGCCGCACCTCGAGCCACTCGCGAACATACTTGGGCACGGTGATCTGCCCGTTCGCAGAGATCCTGGCGAGATGCATCGCCGCACCCTACGCCGCGCGGGTGCCGCCTCGCAGTGACGAACGGCGGCATTGTGCACGCAGGACGCCCTCCGCGCGATGTGGAGGAACGGTCGCGAACACCCGTGCTCGATCGAGCGCTCTCGGTCGGCGGGCTCACGCAAGCCCGGGGACGGCGAAGGCCGGAGCCCTGTTTCCCCTGAACGCCTCAACACGGCTTGAAATCTCAACTCGCGTTGATGCGTTCAGGCGTAGAGGCTCCCAGCGACGGTTCGCGATGCGCCGGCGACGCCAATGGCAAAGAGTCATTTGCAAAGATATATTTGCAATATCTAGGCTGGGGGCGTGGAGCTCACGCACATCACCCCGGACCCGGCCCAGCTCAAGGCGCTCAGCCACCCGATGCGGCTCCGGATGCTCGGCCTGCTCCGCCAGGACGGGCCGGCGACCGCGCCGACGCTCGCCGAGCGGCTCGGACTCAACTCCGGCGCCACCTCTTACCATC
>JAGIAU010000188.1 GCA_017744755.1 Microbacteriaceae bacterium | reverse complement strand
GTGCGCCGCCGCCCGGCTCGCGTCCGCGGTGGCTCGCGGCGCGGCCGGCGTCGACCGGCTGCCGGGACGCCGCTTCCGCCGCGGCGGCGGCCGCGAGGAGTTCCGCATCGAGCCGCACCCCGACTGCGGCTGCGGGCTCGACCTCATGCTGCCGCTCGCCGGCTGAGCGGGTCAGCGCCTCGTGACGTCGTCGAGGAAGTCGACCGTCGACGCGAGAGCGTTCTGCGCATCCGCGAAGTCGAGATGGAACTGGTACTCGTGCGGGAGCGACGGCTCGTGGTCCTCGGCGTAGAAGAGCGCCGTGACGGGCACGCCGAGGTCGTCGAGCTTCTCCGCCAGGGGGATCGACTGGCCCTTCGTGAGCGGATCGCCGTTGCCGCCGGAGATCCACGTGGCGGGGAAGTCGGCGGTCACGTAGTCGATCGTCGACATCTCCTGACCGCCCGGCTGCGAGATCCAGTCGTGCGCGCCGATGTACGCCCAGAGCGCGATGCGGAAGCCCCACCCGCCCAGCCCGGGCGCCTCCGGGATGCCGCTCACGTCGTAGATGCCGCAGTCGAGCACGACCCCGGCCAGCTGCTCCGGCGCGAGGGCCGGCTCGATGCCGAGCAGTTCGGCATAGGCGGGGTTGGTGACGACGGCGGCGAGCTGGCTCGTGAGGTTCGCCCCGGCGGAGTCGCCCGCGATGACGATGCGGTCCGGGTCGATCGAGAGCTCGGCGGCATGCGCCGTGAGATAGCCGAGCGCCGAGTTGAGCTGTTGGATGGCGACCGGGTAGACGACCTCCGGCGAGATGCTGTAGTTCAGCGTGACGACGGCGTAGCCGTGCGAGGCGAGGATCCGCGCGTACGGCTCGACGTCCGCCTTGCTGCCGGAGATCCACGCGCCGCCATGGATCCACACGACAGCCGGGAGCGGTCCGGTGCTCCCCTTCGGCGTGAACAGGTCGAAGAGCTGGTCGCCGCCCGCCGTCGAGTAGCTCAGGTCGATCCGAGCGTCGACGTCCGCGGGCACGTACTTCGAGGCCTCGGCGACGGTGTCGCGCGCGCCCTGCTGGAACGCTCCGCGGATCAGCATCGCGGCCGGCCACGGCGTGAGGAAGCCGATCCCGACGACGAGGGCCAGCACGACCGCGATCGACAGCGGGACCATGACGGCGATCCGGCGGTACCAGGGACGACGCGGGTGCACGGCGCGCTTACAGCTCGGTCGGCCGCTCGGGGCCGTCGTCGCCGAGCAGCTCCTCGATCGCCCGGTCGACGTCGTCCGGCTCGGGCGCGCCGGCGGTGAGTCGTGCGACGAGCGCGGCCGGGTCGTCGACGTCGGCGTCCGTCGGGACGAGATCGGGGTGCGACCAGAGCGCGTCGCGCCCGGCCGCGCCGACCGCCTCCGTCGCCGCGCGCCACATCTGCGCGGCCTCGCGCAGGCGCCGGGGCCGCAGCTCGAGCCCGGCCAGGACGCCGAGCGCCCGCTCCGCGGGACCGCCGGCCGCACGCCGTCGGCGGATCGCCTCGGCGATCGCATCGGCCGAGGGCAGGCGCCGCGTCGCGTCGGCGGTGACGACGTCGACCCAGCCCTCGACGAGGGCGAGCGTCGACTCGAGCCGCGCACGGGCGGCGAGCTGCGCCTCCGTCGGCGGCGGGATGAACGCGCCGCTCTGCAGCGCCTCGCGGATCGCCTCCGGGTCCGCCGGATCGAAGTCCTCCGCGAGCTCCTGGAGTCGCTCCGTGTCGATCCGGATGCCCTGCGAGTACTCGCGCATCGCGGTGAGGAGCTGGAGCCGCAGCCAGCGGGCGTGGCGGAAGAGCCGCGCGTGCGCGAGCTCGCGTGCGGCGAGCCACAGCTCGACCTGGTCGAGCGGCTGCTCGAGGGAGCGGCCGAACTCGATCGCGTTCTGCGGCAGCACCGCCGCGGCGCCGTCGTCGAGCAGCGGCAGCCCGATGTCGCCCCCGGACAGCACCTCGGCGGAGAGCTGGCCGACGACCTGGCCGAGCTGCATCGCGAAGAGCGCGCCGCCGACCTTGCGCACCATCCGCGTCGCGTTCGGCAGCATGCCCTCGATGTCCTCCGGGGCCGCCTCGGCGAGCGCGTCCGTCAGCGCGTTCGCGATGGAGTCCGCGACGGGCGCGGCGAACTCCGTCCACACGCCGATCGTCGCCGTCGCCCACTCGCGGCGGCTCAGGATCCGCGGCGCGACGGCGCCCTGCGGGATGTCGGTCGCCTCGTCGAGCCAGAGCTCCGCGACCTGCAGCGCACGGAGGAACGCGTCGTGCTCCTCGGGCAGCGTCACGACCGTGCCCTGGCCGGCGATCGCGGCGGCCTGCTCGCCCGCGTCCGACCAGTCGATGCCGTCGCCCTCGCTCGCCATCGCGCGCTGCAGCTGGCTCATGAGCTGCCCGATGAGCGCCGGGTTCGCGGGGAGTCCCGCGGCGCTCGCGAGCTTCGCCGGGTCCACATCGCCACGGCCCTCGAGGAACGCCCGGAGGAGCTCGCGGAACTCCTCCTCATCGCGGTCGGTCATGAGAACACGCTAGGCGCTCGCGCCGGGAGCGCACAGGGAATCGACCTAGACTCGGCCATCGTGCGCTCCGCTGATGGCGAACGCGCGACCCGAGGGGCATCGCGCTGGCCGGTGTCCCAGATCGTGGGGCTCACCCTGCTCGCGGGCTCCGTGCTGTGCGCGTCCGTCGTCGCCTCCGCCTCGGCGCCCTACGCCATCACCCGGCCCGGCCCTGTCTTCGACGTCCTCGGCGACACGACCGTGCACGATGCCGAGGTGCCGCTCATCGAGATCGTCGACGCGGAGACGTACGCCACGGACGGCGTGCTCGACATGCTGACGATCAACGCGAACGGCCCCGACTCGCTGCCGACCTGGCTCCAGGTGCTCGAGGCGTACTTCGACCCATCGCGGTCGGTGCTGCCGATCGAGGCGGTCTATCCGCCGTCCTCGGACCTGACCCCGGAGGAGCGGAACGATCTGCTCATGCAGGAGTCGCAGACCGCGGCGATCGCCGCGGCGCTCCGCCACCTCGGCTACGAGACCGAGGCCGAGCTGCGGGTCGCCGAGATCGAGCCGGGCAGTCCGGCGCGCGGCGTCCTCGAGGTCGAGGACCGGATCCTGTCGGTGAACGGACAGCCGCTCACGGACGTCACCGACATCCGCGAGATCCTCGCCGCGAACGGCTTCGATCAGCCGGCGGAGCTCGTGATCGTGCGCGACGGGGCCGAGCAGACCGTCGAGGTCACGCCGGCGCCCGGCTCGGACGACCCGAACGCGCCGCGGCTCGGCGTCCAGATCGCGACGAGCGTCGACTGGCCGGTCGACGTGCGGATCCAGCTCGAGAACGTGGGCGGGCCGAGCGCCGGCATGATGTTCGCGCTCGGGATCATCGACAAGCTGACGCCCGAGTCGCTCACCGGCGGCGAGGTCATCGCGGGCACCGGCACGATCGACGGCGACGGCGAGGTCGGCCCGATCGGCGGGATCCGGCAGAAGCTGTTCGGTGCGCTCGGCGCCGGCGCGGACTGGTTCCTCGCGCCGGCCGGCAACTGCGACGAGGTCGTCGGCCATGTCCCGGGCGACCTGCAGGTCGTCGCGGTGTCGACCCTCGACGAGGCGCTCGCGGCGCTCGACGTCATCTCCTCGCACGGCGACACGGCGGCGCTGCCGACCTGCGAGACGGCGCTCGCGACGGCGCGCTAGCGACTACGGCGACCGGAGCTCCGGCGGGAGCGGCGGCGCGAGCCCGGGCGGGGGCGGGGGCGGCGCCTGGAAGTCGATCGCCTCGGCGGCCTGGTCCCACTGCTGCAGTCCCGGCGCGATGCCGTCGCCCGGCGCGGACTGCGTCGGGATCGGCGCGGTCGGGGGCTTGGTGGCGTCGGGCCAGGGGTTGTGCGTCGCAGGGGCGATGGCAGGCTCGGGCT
>JAGIAU010000187.1 GCA_017744755.1 Microbacteriaceae bacterium | reverse complement strand
GCACGCCCGGGATCCAGAGCGAGTTCTTGAAGAAGTGCCCCGTGCCGTGCTTCCGGATGCCCGCATAGATGAAGGTGACGTACGCGATGGCCGCCATGATGAGCGCCTGGCCGATGAGACCCGTCGAGGCGATCTGCAGGCCGGGGATGACGCCGGTCACGTTCATCGCGAGCGTCGCGAAGAAGATCGTGACCAGCAGCGGCATGAAGCGCTTGCCGTCCTTCTCGCCGAGCGTGTCGATGACGACGCCCTTGCGGACGAAGTCGAAGACGAACTCCCAGGCGGCCTGGCCTCGCCTCGGGACGACCTTGAGGCGGCTCGATCCGATCCAGAGGATCGCGATGATGACGGCGACGGCGAGGAGGCGGATGAGGAGGACGCGGTTCAGCTCGAACGGCGTGCCGGCGAAGAGGATCGCCTCCGGGAAGAACTCGTCGATCGAGGGTCCATGGAACCCGCCGTCACCCGATTCGGCGGCGAACGGGAGCAGAGCGGAGCTGGCGGTGAGGAACAGGGTTCTCTCCTGAATCGGGGCGCTTGACGGCGCACGGCGATCTTGGGAACGTCCGGATCACCCTATCAAGGATTCGGGTCGCCCGATGACGGCAGCTCGACGATCGGCACCCTGGTCGTGACCATCGCGGCGATGTCGATCGCGAGCGTCCCGAGGACGGCGACGAGCGCCGTGAAGCCGAACACCGCCGGGTCGAGCCACGCCTGCGACGTCAGCCAGATCATGAGCAGGACGAAGAGCACCGCCTTGACGAGGAACACGCCGACGACCGTCGCGGCGAAGGCGACGAGGTTCGGCCGTCCGCCGCTCCGCCTGTCGACCACGAGGATGCTGACGGCGGTCAGCGCCATGAACACGACCGCGAGCGCCGTGCCGACGAGACCGGAGACGAGGCCGCGCTCCCCGCTCACGAGCCAGCCGACCACGCCGGCGCCGATCAGCAGCACGGCGGCGAAGACGCCGCCCCAGCGCAGCGACTTCGTCAGGACGTTCTTCATTCCGTCATTCCAATTCTTCCTTGCGGCTCTCCCGCCGGCTCATCGTGAGCGGCAGGAAGGTGGCGACGACGCAGACGACGCCCGCGACGGCGATCGCCCCCGCGGCCCAGAACCACGGCACGAACATGAACAGCAGCACCCCGACCGCGGCGAGGAACGTCCACATGTAGAGGATCAGGACGGCGCCGAGGTGGGTGTGGCCCATGTCCAGCAGGCGATGGTGCAGGTGCTTGCGGTCGGCGGAGAACGGGCTCTTGCCCGCCGCCATGCGCCGGATGACGGCGAGCGCGAAGTCGAGCAGCGGCACCGCGAGCACGGCGAGCGGCAGCAGCAGGGGGATGAACGCGGGCGCGAAGTACGCGGAGAACACGTCGTCGCGATCGGCGATCTGCGAGTCGATGCGGCCCGTGATCGAGATCGTGCTCGCGGCCATCATGAGCCCGACGAGCATCGAGCCAGCGTCGCCCATGAACAGCTTCGCGGGATGCCAGTTGAGCGGCAGGAAGCCGAGGCAGGCCCCGACGAGGACGACGGTCGTGAGGCTCGCGAGGTTGAAGTACTCCGTCTGGGCGCGCGACTGGAGCAGGTAGGCGTAGACGAAGAACACCCCGCCGGCGATCGTCGCGACGCCGGCGACGAGGCCGTCGAGCCCGTCGATGAAGTTGACGGCGTTCATGACGAGGACGACGGCGACGATCGTCGCGACGAGCGAGATCCAGGGGCTCACGATCGTCTGCCCGCCGATCGGCAGCGTGTAGAGCTGGATGCCCTGCCAGGCGAGCACGCCGGCCGCGAGGATCTGGGCGGCGAGCTTGACCGTCCAGTCGAGGTCCCAGACGTCGTCCATGACGCCGACGCCGACGACGATGGCGCTCGCGATGGCGAGGCCGATGATCGCGTTCGGCTCGCCGAACACCAGCGCGAAGGGCGGGAGCAGCGAGGCCACGCCCATCGCGACCAGCATCCCGAGGAACATGGCGATGCCGCCGAGCCGCGGCGTCGGCCGCGTGTGCACGTCCCGCGCGCGGATCTTCGGGTAGAGCCGGTACTTCTTCGACAGCCGCCACACCGCGGTGGACAGGCCGAATGTCACGCCCGCCGAGACGAGGAGCACGATCAGGTACAGGATGCTGCGGGGCATCACGGCTCCCGCTCGGCCGCCGGTGCCGGTGCCGGTGCCGGTGCCGGCGGATCGACGCGGTCCGCGCCGAGGAGCGCGCGGATCTCGTCCGCCGAGACGGCGCCCTCACGGACGACGCGCAGGCGGCCATCCGGCAGCGCGGTGGCGTCGACGATCGTGCTCGAGACGGTGCCGCGCGGACCGCCGTCGAGGATGACCGCGACCGAGTCGCCGAGGGCGTTCTGCGCCTCCTCGGCGTTCGTCGCGGGCGGACGGCCGGTGCGGTTCGCGCTCGACACGGCGAGCGGGCCCGTCTCCTCCAGGAGCGCGAGCGCGATCGAGTCGTCCGGGATCCGCAGCGCGACCGTGCCGTGCGTCTCCCCCAGATCGAGGTCGAGCGAGGCGCGGGCCGGGACGATGACCGTGAGCGCGCCGGGCCAGAACCGCTCCGCGAGCGCGCGCACCTCCGGGTGCACGACCTCGGCGAGCGCGTCGAGCGTCGCCGCGTTCGGAATGAGGACGGGCGGGGGCGAGGCCGGCGTACGGCCCTTCGCCGCGACGAGCGCGCGGACCGCCTCCGCGTGGAACGCGTCCGCGCCGACCCCGTACACCGTGTCGGTCGGCAGCACGACGAGCTCGCCGCGGCCGATCGCCGCACGGGCGAGCCGCATGCCCGTCAGCAGCGACTCGGGCTGCGTGGTGTCGTAGATCGCGCCCATCGCCGAGCAAGCCTACCGGCGGGGTGCTGCGCGCTCGTGCGCCGCGCGCCGGTCCCGCGAGCGTGCAGCTGACGCCCCCGCCGCGGAAGCCGATCGGCGCCAAGTGCACGCTCACGGCGTCGTGCCGTGCAGGCACCCGCGCGAGTGTGCGGGTGACGCCTGCGATCACGGCGTCGAGGGCAAGAAGTGCACGCTCACCGGAGGGCGAGGAGGCGACGGAGATCGGCGAAGAACAGCGCCGGAGCGGTGAGCGTGCCGGAGTGCGTCCGTAGGACGCGCGTCCCCGCCCGCTCGAACGCCGCGAGGCGGTCGAGATCGTGCCGGGTCTGGGCGATGTCGTCGAAGTGATGTCCGCCCTCGTACTCGATCGCGACACCGGCGTCCCGGAACACGAGATCGCCGAAGCCGAGGAACGCGCCGCGCGCGTCGAGGACGGGGACGTTCACCTCCGGCTCCGGGAAGCCGGCGCGCACGATGAGCAGCCGGAGCCGGGTCTCGCCGGGGGAATCGGTGCGGGGCCGGATCAGCGGCAGTGCGCTCGCCAGGGTCTTCGAGCCACGCCGGCGCGCGGCGCCCTCGACCGCGCGGGCGAGCTCGTCGACCGTGGCGAACGGCTCGACCCGACGGGTCATCGCATCGCCGATGATCACGAGCTCGTCGAGCGCTCCACCGGCGGCGGCGCACTGCAACCGGGCATCGACCGGTCCGACGAGCGGCAGGCCGTCGAGATGCCGCACCTCCGCCGCGAACCGATGACCGCTGGCGCCCGGAACGCGTGGCGGGAAGCCGCCCAGCACGGCGTTGACGTGGACCGGCTCACGCTCCGGCCGGCCTGGCATCGGCAGCCCCCACAGCGCGAGGGCCGTGGCGGCGCAGAACGCCTGACCCTCCGCGAGACGCGGTGCGTACTCGAGCGCGCGCCGGCGGTGCGCTTCCTCGGGCCTGGCCGGGACGTCGCGGTCGACCGGGACCCGGACGCCGCGGAAGGGCGTTCGCAGGTCGCGCCCGCGGAGCCGCTTGCGCGTCACGCCGCTCGCCATCGCGGCACGCACGTGGAAGCATGCAGGGGAGCTCCTGTC
>JAGIAU010000186.1 GCA_017744755.1 Microbacteriaceae bacterium | reverse complement strand
ATGTGGGCGTCGTTGAACGCGGTGTCGAGGCTCGAGCCGCGGTGCCCGCTCGTTCCGAAGGCGACCCGCTGCTCCGGCACCGCGGGATCGGGGACGAGCTCGTGGTACGCCGTCAGGAGGTCGTCGACGTCGACGAGGTCCTCGGGGAGTGCGACGGTCCCAGCGCGTTCATGCATCCCAGCATCCTCCCGCCTTTCGATCCGTTTTCAGGGACAGACAGGGGTACGAACGCATATTGCGCTCTAACCCCGCTCTGTCCCTGAGAACGGATCGAGCGAACGCACGAGGAGGGCGCGCGGCTCGAGGCGGGCGACGAGGGCGATCGCGTCGCCGAGGTCGTCGCCGTCGAGCTGCACGCCGACAGGACGCTCCGCGAGCAGCACCGCGCGGGTGCCGCGGCGGTAGAAGATGTCTCCGCCCGGGGCCGTGCGGCGCTCCCGGATGCGGCGGCCGAGCTCGGAGCGGCGCAGGAGCGTGTTCCCGATCGCGACCGTCGTCCACACCCGTGCGACGCCGAAGATGCCCCGCGGACGGAAGGCGGCGAGCTCGAACACGCCGTCGTCGAGCTGCGAGTCCGGCACCACCCGCAGGCCGCCGGGGAGCATGTCGCAGTTGGCGAGGACCATCGAGTGCACGCGGACGGTCCGCTGCGCGCGGTAGTCGACGCGGTACCCGACGCGGAACGGCTTCGACCGCGGCAGCGTCCGCGCGACCGCGTCCGCGTAGGCGACCCAGCCGATCGTCCGCTTCAGCACGGGCCGCGTCGCCCGCACCATCTCCGCGTCCACGCCCATCCCCGCCATCACGAGGAACACCTGCTCGCCCGTCGTCGTCCCGTCCTGCCGCGTCGCCTCCAGCACGCCGACGTCGATCGCGCGCTCGCGGCCCGTGTACGCGATCTCGACGGCCCGCTCCAGGACGAGCGGCAGGCCCAGGTTCCGTGCGAGGAGATTCCCCGTCCCCTGCGGCACGATGCCCATCGGGACGCCCGTGCCGCGCAGGCCGGCTGCGACCTCCCGGACGGTGCCGTCGCCGCCGACCGCCGTCACGACGTCGAAGCCGTCCTCCGCCGCGCGCCGCGCGATGCCGGAGCCGAAGTCGTCCTCCGTCGTCGCGAGGAACGCGTTCTCCTCCCAGCCGGCGGCGAGCCGAGCCGCCTCGAAGACGCGCTCGACCAGGTCCGCCCTGACCTTCAGGGGGTGGAAGACGACCGCCATGCGAGGCACGCTTGGCACGCTAGCGCCGAAGCCCGCGACGCACCTAGCCCGCAGGCCCGGAAGTCTAGACTCGACGGCGTGATCGACCCCGTCCTGCTCCGCACGGACCCCGACCGCGTCCGCGCCTCGCAGGCCGCCAGAGGAGACGACGTCGCCCTCGTCGACGAGGCCGTCGCGGCCGACGCGTCGCGTCGCGCGGCGCTCGCGGCCTTCGAGTCGCTGCGCGCCGAGCAGAACGCGCATGGCAAGACGGTCGCCCGGGCGCCCGAGGAGGAGAAGGCGGCGCTCGTCGCCCAGGCGCAGGAGCTCGCCGCGCGCGTCAAGGCCGCGCAGCAGGCCGCGTCGGACGCGGAGGGCGCGTTCGAGGCCGTCGTGTCCCGGATCGGGAACGTCGTCCTCGACGGCGTGCCGGCCGGCGGCGAGGACGACTGGGCGCTCGTGCGCGAGCACGGGACGCCGCGCGTCTTCGACTTCGAGCCGCGCGACCACGTCGAGCTCGCCGAGCTGACCGGCGTCATCGACATCGAGCGCGGGACGAAGACCTCCGGCTCGCGCTTCTACTTCCTCAAGGGCTGGGGCGCGCGGCTCGAGCTCGCGCTGCTGCGGATGGGCCTCGACAAGGCGATCGAGCACGGCTTCGAGCCGATGATCACGCCGACGCTCGTGAAGCCGGAGATCATGGCGGGCACCGGCTTCCTCGGCGCGCACGCCGACGAGATCTACTACCTCCCGGCGGACGACCTGTACCTCACCGGCACGAGCGAGGTCGCGCTCGCGGGCTACCACGCCGACGAGATCCTCGACCTGAGCGACGGTCCGATCCGCTACGCCGGCTGGTCCGCCTGCTACCGGCGCGAGGCCGGCTCGGCCGGGAAGGACAACCGCGGCATCCTGCGCGTGCACCAGTTCCAGAAGCTCGAGATGTTCGTCTACGCGGCGCCCGAGGACGCGGAGCGCGTGCACCTCGAGCTGCTCGCGCTCGAGGAGTCGATGCTGCAGGCCTGCGAGCTCGCCTACCGGGTCATCGACGTGGCCGCAGGCGACCTCGGCTCCTCCGCGGCGCGGAAGTACGACACCGAGGCGTGGGTGCCGACGCAGGGCAAGTACCGGGAGCTGACCTCGACGTCGAACTGCACGACCTTCCAGGCGCGCCGCCTCGGCATCCGCGCGCGCGGCGAGGACGGCAGGACCTCGCCGGTGGCGACCCTGAACGGCACCCTCGCCACGACCCGCTGGATCGTCGCGATGCTCGAGACGCACCAGCAGGCCGACGGCTCCATCCGGGTGCCGGCCGCGCTCGTGCCGTACCTCGGCACCGACGTCATCCCGGTCAAGTGAGCCCCGCCGAGAGCTGGCTCGTCGCCCTCGACGTCGACGGCACGATCCTGCACGAGGACGAGACGCTCGACGCGGTCGTCGTCGACGCGATCCGCGCCGCGCGCGACCGCGGTCACGAGGTCACGATCGCGACCGGTCGCTCGTGGTTCACGACCCGGCCGATCCTCCTCGCGCTCGGGCTGAGCCCCGAGTACGTCGTCTGCGCGAACGGCGCCATCACGATGCGACGGCAGGGCGACGCCTTCGGCGACGAGGCGCCGGAGTACGTCCGTGCGCATGTCGAGACCTTCGACCCCACCGAGGTCCTCATGCGGGTCCGCGACCACCTGCCGGACGGCCGCTTCATGATCGAGCTGCCCGACGAGCGGCGGCTGTACACGGCCGGCATGAGCGACTGGGATCTCTCGAACGCGCAGCAGGTCGCCTTCGACGACCTGCTCGGCACGTTCGCCACCCGCCTCGTCGTCGTCTCGCCCGATCACGAGCTCGAGGACTTCCTCCGGATCGTCGACCGGATGGGCCTGCACCAGGTGTCCTACGCGGTCGGCTGGACCTCCTGGCTCGACATCGCGCCGCAGGGGGTCAACAAGTCCACCGCGCTCGAGCGCGTCCGCGCCTGGCTCGGGGCGCCGCGCAGCCGCATCCTCGCCGTCGGCGACGGCCGCAACGACATCGAGATGTTCGAGTGGGCGGCGCTCTCCGGACGCGCCGTCGCGATGGGCCAGGCGCCCGACGAGGTCAAGGCGGCGGCGAACGAGCTCACGCTGCCGGTCACGAGCGCCGGCCTCGCCCCCGTGCTCGACAGCCTGCCCTGATCCGCCGTCGGGGAGCGCCCGCCCAGGGCCGGCCGCTACGCTCTGCCGGATGACGGACGAGCTCGAGGCGGTCCCGGTCGCGGCCCACGCCGGCCGCGGCACGACGCCCCGCCACGCCGGGCGCCCGCGGCAGGGACCGGTCGGCCTCCTCCTGGGCATCCTCGCCTCCGTGCTCGCGATCGTCCTGCTCGCGGGCGGCGCCGTCGGCGCGGTCGTCGTGAACACGCTGTCGCAGAAGCTGCAGGGCACCGTCGAGCTCATCTCGGAGACCGACGCGCCGCCGCCGGACATCGGGGCGATCGAGGGCGGGTTCAACATCCTCATCGTCGGCTCCGACACCCGGGAGGGCCTGAACAACATCGACGGCTCGGAGGAGAGCAGCGTCCTCAACGACGTGAACATCCTGCTGCACGTCGCCCAGGACCAGCAGAGCGCCGTCGCGGTGAGCTTCCCGCGCGACCTGCGGATCCCCTACCCCGACTGCGCGATCGGCGGCGACGGCAAGATCAACTCGGTGCTCTACTGGGGCGGCCTCGGCTGCGTCGTGGAGACGGTGTCCGAG
>JAGIAU010000185.1 GCA_017744755.1 Microbacteriaceae bacterium | reverse complement strand
ACCTTGATGACGCCGTCGTAGTTCTTCAGCATGTAGTCGGCGATCGAGCGGGTGAACGCGTACTGCGTGTCGGTGTCGATGTTCATCTTGATGACGCCGTTGCCGACCGCGGTCGCGATCTCCTCCGGCGAGCTGCCCGAGCCGCCGTGGAAGACGAGGTCGAGCGGCTTCGCGGCGGTGCCGTACTTGGCGGCGATGCCGGCCTGGATCTCGCCGAGGAGCTCGGGGCGGAGGACGACGTTGCCCGGCTTGTAGACGCCGTGGACGTTGCCGAAGGTGAGGGCCGCGATGTACTTGCCGTGCTCGCCGAGGCCGAGGGCGTCGACGACCTGCTCGACGTCCTCGAGGGTCGTGTAGAGCTGGTCGTTGATCTCGTGGCTGACGCCGTCCTCCTCGCCGCCGACCACGCCGATCTCGACCTCGAGGATCGCGCCGATGCCCTTCATGCGCGGGAGCAGCGTCTTCGCGATCTCGATGTTCTCCGCGAGCGGCACCGCGGAGCCGTCCCACATGTGCGACTGGAAGAGCGGCTCGCGGCCGGCCTTGACCTCCTCCTCGGAGGCGGCGACGAGCGGGAGCACGAAGGAGTCGAGCGCGTCCTTCGGGCAGTGGTCCGTGTGCAGTGCGACCGTGATCGGGTAGGACTTCGCGACCTCGGTCGCATACTTCGCGAACGCGATCGCGCCCGTCGCCCGCTGCTTGACGCTCGGGCCGCTGAAGTAGTCCGCGCCGCCCGTGCTCACCTGGAGGATGCCGTCGGAGCCGGCCTCGGCGAGACCCTGCAGGACGGCGTTCACCGTCTGCGAGCTGGAGACGTTGATCGCGGGGAGCGCGTAGCCGCCCGCCTTCGCCTTCGCGATGATCTCGGCGTACTGGTCCGGGGTTGCGACGGGCATTGCTCTGACTCCTGGGTCGGGGCGGACGGGCGCGCCAGGCGCGCGGTGCGCTTCGAGTCTAGGCTGGTGGGGCGCACCCACCACTCCCCTTGGCGCTCGATGATGAACACGCTCGGAGCCCCGCATTGTCTGTGAACGAGTCCGCTTCCCACTTCCAGTCGCCCGACCGGAACCTCGCGCTGGAGCTCGTCCGCGCGACCGAGGCCGCCGCGATCCGCGCGGTGCCCTGGATCGGCAAGGGAAACAAGAACGCGGCCGACGGCGCCGCGGTCGACGCGATGCGGAAGTTCCTCGGCACGGTCGACTTCGAGGGCGTCGTCGTCATCGGCGAGGGGGAGAAGGACCAGGCGCCGATGCTGTTCAACGGCGAGGTGGTGGGCACCGGGGTCGGCCCGAAGTGCGACATCGCGGTCGACCCGATCGACGGCACCTCGCTCACGGCGGCGGGCCGCTCGCATGCGATCTCGATGCTCGCCGTCTCCGACCGCGGCACGATGCTCGACGCGTCCAGCGTGTTCTACATGGACAAGCTCGCCACCGGCGCCGCGGGTGCGGGCGTCGTCTCGCTCGATCAGTCGGTCGGCGACAACTGCCGCGAGCTCGCCCGGGCCCTCGGCAAGCCCGTCGGCGAGCTCGTCGTCGCGGTGCTCGACCGTCCGCGGCACCAGGGTCTCATCGACGAGATCCGATCGGCCGGCGCGGCGACCCGCCTCATCCTCGACGGCGACGTCGCGGGCGGCATCAACGCGGCGCTGCCCGGCACCCGGATCGACGCCTGCTTCGGCATCGGCGGCTGCCCGGAGGGCGTCGCGACGGCGGCGGCGATCAAGGCGCTCGGCGGCTTCATGCAGGGCCGGCTCGCGCCGCTCGACGATGCGGAACGCGCTCGCGGCGAGGCCGCCGGCCTCCGCATGGACCACATCTACGGCCAGGACGAGCTCGTCCAGGGCGACAACACGATCTTCGTCGTGACCGGCGTGACCGACGGCTCGCTCGTGCGCGGGGTGGAGCGCCGCGGCGACGTGATCGAGACGGAGTCGCTCATCCTGCGCAGCGCCTCCGGCACGATCCGTCGCATCCAGGCGACGCACCTCGCGTCGAAGTGGCTGGAGGACTGAGCTACTCCGCCCGGAGCTCGAACTCCTCGAGCTCCGCGTCGATGACGTCGGCGTCCCCGCCGCCGCTCGACGTCACGGCCGCGGTCTCGGCCTCGATGAGCGCCGCGGCCAGCTCCGGCGCGGTGAGCGCCTGCGGCCGCTTCTCGATCAGCGTCGCCGGCGGCAGCACCTTCGACTCGTCGAGGTCGCCGAGCTTCCGTGCGGTGACGAGTACCCGCGACTCGAGCGAGGACGCGAACCGGTTGTAGCTCGCGACCGTGCCGTCGATGCTCTTGCGCAGCGACTCGGCGTGGTCGGCGAGCGTCGCGAGCCGTCCGTAGAGGTCGCGACTGAGGTCGAAGAGCCGCTTCGCGTCCTCGGTCAGCACGTCCTGCCGCCAGGTGAACGCGACCGTCTTGAGCACCGCCCACAGCGAGACGGGCGAGGCGAGCACGACCCCTTTCGAGAGCGCGTAGTCCATGAGGTCTGGGTCGCCTTCGACGGCGGCTCCGAGCAGCGCCTCGTTCGGGATGAACGCGATCGTGAAGTCGGGGCTCGCCTCCAGGCCCGACCAGTAGCCCTTGCCGGAGAGCGCGTCGACATGCGCGCGGACCCGCTTGGCGTGCGCGCGCAGCAGATCCTTCCGCCGGACCTCGTCGTCGCCCGTCGCCGAGACGGGGATCCGCGCAGCCTCGATGAAGTCGTTGTACGGCACCTTCGCGTCGACTGCCATCTGCTTGCCGCCGGGCAGGTTCACGACCATGTCGGGGCGCCGGGTCGCGTCCTCCGTCCGGATCGTCGCCTGCTCGGAGAAGTCGACGTGGGGGAGCAGGCCGGCGGACTCGACGAGGGTGCGCAGCTGCGTCTCGCCCCAGGCGCCGCGGATGACGTTGTTCTTGAGCGCCGCCGCGAGCGACTCGGCGGTCTGCCGCAGGCGCTCCTCGCCCTCCGTGGCCGCCTTGAGCTGCTGCGCGATCTCGCCGTGCTGCCGCTGCCGCTGCTCCTCGAGATCGGTGACCTTGCGCTGCATCGTGAGCAGCGTCTCCTTGACCGGGGCCAGCTCCTTGATGATCGCGGACTCCGCCGCCTGCTGCGCCTGCCGCTCCTTCGCGTCCCGCTCGCCTCGGTCGACGAGCTCGCGGTACTGGGCCGTCGCCGCCTCGACCTGCCGCTTCAGCGCGTCGACGGACGCCTGGGCCGCCGCGAGATCGGCCTGCACCTCGGTCGCGGCGCGGGCCGCGAGGGCGCGCTCCTCGGCGATCGCCGTCTCGTGGCGCGAGGCGGCGAGCGCGAGCGCGTTCTCCCGATCGGCGATCGCACCGGCCTCGGCCTGCGCGAGCGCCTCGCGCAGTCGCGTCGCCGCGGCCCGCGCGCCGAGCAGCCCCGCGAGGAGAGCGCCGACCGCGAGACCCGCGACGGCGGCGATCAGGGCGATGAGCCAGAGTTCCATGCGGACAGTCTGCTCGCGACCTCCGACATCGCGGTCTCGCTACGCCGTCGCGTCCGGTCCCGGCGGCCCGGTCGGGACCGGCGGACCCGGCCCTATCCGATGAGCGCCGCCTGCAGCTCGGGCGTCAGGCCCGGCGGCACGTCGAGCCGCACGCCGAGAGCGTGCAGGACGCGCGAGTACATGTTGCGGGCGCCCGCCGCCATCGCGATGTCGAGGATCTGCCGGTCGGTGAAGCCGTGATCCCGCAGCGTCTGCGAGTCCTCCTCGGTCATCGAGGCCGAGTCCCCGCTGAGGCGTTCTGCGAACGCCATCATCGCGACCTCCGCCTCTGTCAGCCCCGCGTCGCGGTAGTCGCGCGCGATCCGCACGAGCTGCGCCTCGTCGAACACGCCGAGCGACTTGCGACCGTGCGCGAGCAGGCACTCTCTCGAGCCGATCGCCCGCGCCGCCGCGAGCGTGACGAGCTCGTAGTGGCGCAGCCCGAGCGAGCCGAAGACCGTCTTGATGACCGCCTCGTAGGCCTGGTACGCCTCGGGATGGACGGAGAACGCG
>JAGIAU010000184.1 GCA_017744755.1 Microbacteriaceae bacterium | reverse complement strand
GGGCAGACCGCGCCGACGGCGGCGGTCGCGGAGGACTTCGTCGCCGGCGCGCCGGCCGCCGCCCCCGGCCGATCGCCGGCGATGCCGACGGCTCCGGCCCGCCCGGATGGCGTCGTGCCGACGGAGACGCAGGCGCCGGGCGCCCCGCGCGAGGACCGCCAGGCGGGCACGGGGAGCGGCACCGGGACCGGCGGCGGCTCCGGCCCGGGGACGAGCGGTCCGAAGAGCCCGACGACCCCGCCGGTCGTGCCCGGCGGCGGCGCCGACCCCGGATCGGGCGACCCGGCATCCGGCGGCGAGGACCCGGGGTCCCCCGAGGAGCCGCCGGCCGAGGAGCCCCCGGTCGAGGAGCCCCCGGTCGAGGAGCCCGCCCCCGTCGTGCCGACGCTCTCCGCGTCCCTCACGATCGACGCCGCCGGGAACCTCCTCACCGGCGGGAAGTCCGTCGGCACCGTCACCGTCTCCGCGCAGAACATCGGCCCGGTCTCCCTCGGCGGCACGCTGAGCGTCTCGCTCCCGAGCGGCGTCCAGTACGACGATGGCGGCCTCATCGGCCAGCTCCTCGGCATCGTCAGCAGCCTCCTCACCAGCGGCGCGATCCAGACCTGCTCGCCCGCGTCCAGCACCGTCGTGTGCAGCGTCGTCGGGCTCCTCCCCGGTGCGAGCACCTCGGTCAGCATCCCCGTGACGATCGCGCAGAGCGGAGCCGGCGGGTCGCCGAGCGCGTCGTTCTCGCTGCTGTAGCAGCAGCACGTTCTCCGCCGGTCGCGGACCGATGGCGCCAGGGGTCGCGTGGATCCCGGCCGGTACGATGGAGGCCGTGAGCGCCGCGCCCGACACCGCCCCGACCCGCCCGCAGGCCGACACCGTCGAGCACGCGATCGCCACCCCGGAGCGCGTCCAGCCGTACGCCGCGCTCGGCCTCAAGCCGGACGAGTACGAGCGGATCCGCGAGATCCTCGGCCGCCGCCCCACCTCGGGCGAGCTCGCCATGTACTCCGTCATGTGGTCGGAGCACTGCTCCTACAAGTCCTCGAAGGTCCACCTGCGCCAGTTCGGCAGGAAGGTCACGGAGGAGATGAAGGCGCGGCTCATGGTCGGCATGGGCGAGAACGCGGGCGTCATCGACGCCGGCGAGGGCTGGGCGGTCACCTTCAAGATCGAGTCGCACAACCACCCGTCCTTCGTCGAGCCGTTCCAGGGGGCGGCGACGGGCGTCGGCGGCATCGTCCGCGACATCATCTCCATGGGCGCCCGCCCGGTCGCGAACATGGACGCGCTGCGCTTCGGCGCGGTCGGCCACCCGGACACCGCCCGCGTCGTGCACGGCGTCGTCGGCGGCATCTCGTTCTACGGCAACTGCCTCGGCCTGCCGAACATCGGCGGCGAGACCCGATTCGACCCCGTCTACCAGGCGAACCCGCTCGTCAATGCGCTCGCGGTCGGCGTCCTGCGTCACGAGGACCTGCACCTGGCGAACGCGCGCGGCGCGGGGAACAAGGTCGTCCTCTTCGGCGCCCGCACGGGCGGCGACGGCATCGGGGGCGCCTCCATCCTCGCGAGCGAGTCCTTCGACGAGGGCAGCGGCCGGAAGCGTCCCGCGGTGCAGGTCGGCGACCCCTTCGCGGAGAAGGTGCTCATCGAGTGCTGCCTCGAGCTCTTCGCCGGCGAGCTCGTCGAGGGCATCCAGGATCTCGGCGCGGCCGGCATCTCCTGCGCGACCTCCGAGCTCGCCTCCAACGGCGACGGCGGCATGCTCGTCGACCTCGATGCCGTGCTGCTGCGCGACCCGACGCTGACGCCCGAGGAGATCCTCATGTCGGAGTCGCAGGAGCGGATGATGGCGATCGTGACCCCGGAGAAGCTCGCGGGCTTCCTCGCCGTCACCGCCAAGTGGGAGGTCGAGACCTCGGTCCTCGGGGAGGTCACCGACACCGGCCGTCTCGTCATCCGCTGGCACGGCGACACCATCGTCGACGTCGATCCGCGCACGGTCGCGGTCGACGGCCCGGTCTACGAACGCCCGATCGCCTATCCGGCCTGGATCGACGCGCTGAACGCGGACTCGGCCTCGCGGCTGCCGCGTTCCGACGATGCCGCCGACCTGCGCGCCCAGCTCCTGCAGGTCGCCGGCCACCCGAATCTCGCGTCCGCCGCCTGGATCACCGACCAGTACGACCGCTACGTGATGGGGAACACCGCCCTCGGCGCCCCCGACGACGCCGGCATGGTCCGCATCGACGAGGAGTCCGGCCTCGGCTTCGCCGTGGCGACCGACGGCAACGGCCGCTACGGCCAGCTCGACCCCTATGCGGGCGCGCAGCTCTCCCTCGCCGAGGCGTTCCGGAACGTCGCGGCGACCGGTGCGACGCCCGTCGCCGTCTCCGACTGCCTCAACTTCGGCTCGCCGGAGGACCCCGAGGTCATGTGGCAGTTCGAGCGGGCCGTCACCGGCATCGCCGACGGCTGCATGGCGCTCGGCATCCCCGTCACCGGCGGCAATGTATCGCTCTACAACCAGACGGGGACGACGGCGATCCACCCGACCCCGGTGATCGCCGTCCTCGGCCTCATCGACGACGTCGGGCGTCGCATCCCCTCGGGCTGGCAGGACGACGGCCACAACATCTACCTGCTCGGCACCACCCGCGCCGAGCTCGACGGCTCCGCCTGGGCCGGCGTCGTGCACGACCACCTCGGCGGCCGGCCGCCGGTCGTCGACCTCGCCTTCGAGCGCCGCCTCGCCGAGACGATGGCCGCCGCCGCGCAGGAGTCCCTCGCCGCCTCCGCCCACGACCTCGCCGACGGCGGCCTCGCGCAGGCGCTCGTCGACGGCGTCCTCCGCTTCGGCGTCGGCGCGCGCGTCTGGCTCGAGGAGATCATGGAGCGCGACGGCGTCGACGCCGCGACCGCCCTCTTCTCCGAGTCGGCCGGCCGCATCATCGTGACGGTGCCGCGGGAGGACGACGTGAAGTTCCTCGGCCTCTGCCACGGCCGCGACATCCCGGTGCTCCGCATCGGCGTCACCTCGGCGACGGGGGAGCTCGAGGTCCAGGGCCGCTTCACGCTCGGCGTGGACGAGCTCGCGGGCGTCAGCCGCTGGACCCTCCCGGCCGCCTTCGGGGCCTGAGCAGGGTTTCGCCGGGGGCGCGAGACTCGGGTTGTAGGTCTCGCGCCCCCGGCGACGGTGGCCGCAGGCTCGGGGGAACGGTTCAGCCGGCGGACGCCAGGCCTCCGCGCCGCAGACGGGACAGACCGCGCAGGAATCCCGCAACTCCCGCGCTGCCTCCAACCCCGCTCCGAGCACGCACCCCGTCGACGTGGGGGACATCCGAGTACGTGCCGGGATGGGCGGAGAAGTCTGCCCCGCGCGACGCGGAGGCGGACCAGGGGCCGGACGTCAGGATGGACGACGTCCGGGCATAGGGGAGTCGCGGCTTGCCGACCGCCTTGCCGTGGTGCATCCGTGCTCCCTTCCGCACGAAGAGAAGGGGCTCGGCGGGAACCATGACGCGATTCGGCGAAACTTTTTTCCGATCGGGGGTCGAGCCGCCGCGAAGCGGCGTGGCGAGGCCTCGATCCGCTCGGCTACAGCACGAGCCCGCCGATCACGCCCGCACCGATGACGACCGCCCACGGCGGCGCCTTCCAGGCGAGCAGGGCGACGAACGCGCAGACCGCGAGGACGAAGGCGCGCACGCTCGGCACCCCCTCCGTGAACACGGGGTCGTAGAGCGCCGCCGCGAGGATGCCGACGACGCCGGCGTTGACGCCCATGAGCGCCCGGCGCGCGAGCCGGCTCTCCCGCAGCCGGGTCCAGAACGGCAGGGCGCCGACGACGAGCAGCGCGGACGGCAGGAAGATCGCCACGAGCGCGATGCCGGCGCCGGCCAGCCCGCTCGGCCCGTGCTCCGTCACCGCCCCGAGATAGGCGGCGAAGGTGAAGAGCGGTCCCGGGAACGCCTGCGCGGCGCCGTAGCCGGCGAGGAAGTCGGTGCGGCTCACCAGTCAGGTCGGCAC
>JAGIAU010000183.1 GCA_017744755.1 Microbacteriaceae bacterium | reverse complement strand
GCGTGGGGCTGGGCCTCGCCGCTCACGATCGGCCTCCTCATCGCTGCGGGCGTGCTGCTCGCCGCCTGGATCGTCGTCGAGCTGCGGGCGAAGCAGCCGCTCGTCGACATCCGCATGATGCGGCTGCCCGGCGTGTGGAACACGAACCTCGCCGCGATCCTGCTCGGCGCCGCGATGTTCGGCGTGTGGGCCTACTTCGCCCGCTTCCTCCAGGAGCCGGCCTCGACCGGCTACGGACTCGGCGCGAGCGTCGGAGCCGCCGGGCTCACGATGCTCCCGATGCTCGTCCTCATGGCGGTCGCCGGCTTCTTCACCGGGCCGCTCACCCGGCTCGTGTCGCTGCGCACGCAGTTCGCGGGCGGCGCGGCGCTCATCGCGCTCTCGACCGTATCGTTCGCGATCTTCCACACGGCGGTCTGGCAGCTCGCCATCGCCGCGGGGCTCTTCGGCCTCGGCCTCGGCATCGCCTACGCGGCGATGACGAACATCGTCGTGCAGAGCGTCGCCCCCACCGAGACCGGCGTCGCGAGCGGCATGAACGCGAACCTCCGCACCATCGGCAGCGCCATCGGCACGACGCTCGCGACCGCGATCGTGACGGGCTCCGCGGTTGGCGGCGCCACGGGCGGCACGACCGGCGAGCCCACGGAGGGCGGCTACGCGCTCGCCTTCCTCGTCCTCGCCGGGCTCGCCGCCCTCGCCTCGCTCGCGGCCCTCGTCTCGCGCGGTCGGCGCGCCGTCGAGACGCCGCAGACCGAGCCCGAGGAGGCGCTCGTGCTCGCGACCGAGGCGGAGCTCGAGGCGGCATAGACGCCAGGCCTCGACGGAGGGGCGGGACGCGCTCGGCGCGTTCCGCCCCCGCTCCGTCTCAGGACTCGAGCGCCTCGGAGAGCTCGAGCCAGCGCTCCTCGAGCTGCCCGGTCTCCGTCTCGAGCGCGCGCAGCTCGTCCGTGAGCCGGCCGAGCCCGACGTAGTCGGACTGGTCGTGCGCGGCGATCCGGTCGTGATGCGCCGTGATCTCGGCCGCGACCCTCGCCATGCGCCGCTCCGCGGCCGCGAGGTCCTTCTCCGCCTGCCGCCGCTCGGCCCCCGCGAGCGCCGCCCGTCCTCCCGCCGTCTTCGAGCCGTTTTCAGGGACAGCGGGGGTCTCGAGCGCAATACGCGCTCGACCCCCGCTCCGTCCCTGAAAACGGCTCGAATCGGCGCGGTCCTGGGCGGCACGGAGGCGGAGGTACTCGTCGAGGCCGCCGGGCAGGTGCCGCAGCCGCCCGTCGAGGACCGCGTACTGCTGGTCGGTGACGCGCTCGACGAAGTAGCGGTCGTGGGAGACGACGATGAGCGTCCCCGGCCAGGAGTCGAGGACGTCCTCGAGGGCGGCGAGCATGTCGGTGTCGAGGTCGTTCGTCGGCTCGTCGAGGATGAGCACGTTCGGCTCGTCGAGCAGGACGAGCAGCAGCTGGAACCGCCGCCGCTGGCCGCCGGAGAGGTCGGCGACGCGCGCGGAGAGGTGCTCGCGCGGGAAGCCGAGGCGCTCGAGCAGCTGCGCGGGCGTGACGTCCTTGCCCTCGATGGAGAACGTCGTCTTCGTGCGCGCGAGCACCTCGCGCACGCGGTCGTCCTCGACGGGGGCGAGGGCGGCGAAGTCCTGGTCGAGCACGCCGACGCGGACCGTCTTGCCCCGCTTGACGCGGCCGGTCGTCGGCTCGACCGTGCCGGCGACGAGGCCGAGCAGCGTCGACTTGCCGGCGCCGTTCGCGCCGAGGATGCCGGTGCGCTCCCCCGGGGCGATGCGCCAGGTGACGTCGCGCAGCACCCGCGCCTCCCCGCCGAACGCGACCGAGACGTCGAGCAGATCGACGACGTCCTTGCCGAGGCGGGCGGTCGCTAGCGTCTGCAGGGAGACGCGGTCGCGGATCTCCGGGACGTCCGCGATGAGCACGTTCGCCGCGTCGATGCGGAACTTCGGCTTCGCGGTGCGCGCCGGGGCGCCGCGGCGCAGCCACGCGAGCTCCTTGCGGGCGAGGTTCTGCCGCTTCTGCTCGACGACGGCCGCCTGCCGGTCCCGCTCGACGCGCTGCAGGATGTACGCCGCGTAGCCGCCCTCGAAGGGCTCGACGAGCCGGTCGTGCACCTCCCACGTCGCCGTCGACACCTCGTCGAGGAACCACCGGTCGTGCGTCACGACGAGCAGACCGCCCGCGCGCGGCGCCCAGCGCTGCCGCAGGTGCGCGGCGAGCCAGGCGATGCCCTCGACGTCGAGGTGGTTCGTCGGCTCGTCGAGGGCGAGGACGTCCCAGTCGCGGGTGAGCAGGGCGGCGAGCGCGACGCGGCGCCGCTGCCCGCCGGAGAGCGTTCCGATCGCCGCATCCCAGGCGACGCCGCTCGCGAGGCCCGCGATGACATCGCGCACGCGCGCGTCGCCCGCCCACTCGTGCTCGGGCCGGTCGCCGACGATCGCCTGCCCGACCGTCATCGCGGGGTCGAGCTCGTCCGACTGCGACAGAACGCCCACGCTGACGCCCCCGCGCCGCGTCACCTTCCCCGAGTCGGGCTGCTGGACGCCGGCGAGGAGGCGGAGCAGGGTCGACTTGCCGTCGCCGTTGCGGCCGACGATGCCGATGCGGTCGCCCTCATCGATGCCGATGGTGACCGAGTCGAAGACGACGCGGGTCGGGTATTCGAGGTGGAGGGACTCGGCTCCGAGCAGATGCGCCATGACCCATCAAGGCTAGGGGGTGGCTAGGCTGGCAGGGGCGTGTCGGGAAGTCTGGTCGACGTTCGATGAAGGGCGTCCCCATGCGAGTGCTGCGATCCGAGCGCGTCGCCGCCGTGCTGCTGCTCGTCGGCGCAGCCGCGGGCCTCCTCCTCGCCAACTCCGCGGCCGGTCCCGCGGTCGAGTCGTTCATGGATCTCGAGCTCGGCTGGACCGTCCGGGCCTGGCTCGAGGACGGGCTGCTCAGCCTGTTCTTCCTCGTCGTCGCGATCGAGCTGCGCCACGAGTTCGTCAACGGAGAGCTGCGCTCGCCTCGGCTCGCCCTGCGCCCGGCGATCGCCGCGGCCGGCGGCGTCCTCGTCCCGGTCGCGATCTATCTCGCGCTGACGGCGGGGTCGGGGCAGGAACGCGGCTGGCCGGTCCCGACGGCGACGGACGTCGCCTTCGCGCTCGGCGTGTTCGCCATCGCGGGGCGCGGACTGCTGCCGCAGCGGATCCGCGCGTTCCTCCTCGCCCTCGCGATCATCGACGACCTCATCGGCATCCTGCTCATCGCCCTGCTCTTCGGCGCGGACCCGCATCGGCTGCCGACGCTCGTCGCCGTCGCCGTGGGACTGCTGCTCCCCTCGCGGGCCGGCCATGCCGTGCGGCGCGCGCTGACGCCCGCGGTCAACGGCGTCGTGCTCCCCCTGTTCGCGTTCACCGCCTGCCTCGTCGTCGTGCCGTCGCCCGGACGGGAGGGCCTCGCGCCCGTCTTCTGGGGCATCGCCATCGCACTGCCCATCGGGAAGCTCCTCGGCATCGGCGCGACCACCTGGCTCGCCGACCGGCTGTGGGTGCGCTCGCGCGCCGCGCGGATGAACGTCCTCGACCTCGCGACGGTCGGCGCACTCGGCGGCATCGGCTTCACCGTCTCCCTGCTGCTCGCCTCGCTCGCCTTCCACGACCAGGAGGAGCTCGCGGCCGAAGCGGTGCTCGGCGTGCTCGTCGGATCCGGCGCCTCCGTCGTGCTCGCCGTCGTGCTGCTGAGCCTGCAGGTCGCCCGGGTCCGGGCCGTGGCCCGCCTGCGCGAGCAGGCGCGGGCGCGCGCCGCCCAGGGCTGAGCCCCGAGGCGGCAGGGCTCCGCCTCCGGATAGCCTGGGGCCATGGCCCGCATCGTGATCGCACCCGACTCGTTCAAGGGCACGATCGACGCGGCCGAGGCCGCTGCCGCGCTCGCCGCCTTCGCGGCCATGGCCGCCGCCCATGGGGCGGGGGTGGTGGGCAACACGCTGCCGCCGGGATTTCCATCGATCGAGGACACCTCGCT
>JAGIAU010000182.1 GCA_017744755.1 Microbacteriaceae bacterium | reverse complement strand
ATCCAGAGGACGATGACCGTCCAGAAGAGCGGCTTCTGCAGCTTCGTGCCCTTCGACCAGAAGTCGATGAGGATGATGCGCAGGCCGTTGAGCGCGTGGAAGCCGATGGCGGCGACGAGCGCGATCTCGCCGAGGCCCATGATCGGCGTCTTGTACGCGCCGATGACGGCGTTGTACGCCTCCGGGCTCACCGTGACGAGCGCGGTGTCGAGGACGTGCACGAGCAGGAAGAAGAAGATCGCCACGCCGGTGATGCGGTGCAGCACCCATGACCACATGCCTTCGCGACCCCGGTAGAGGGTGCCGCCCATCTGCTTCGGCTGCGGTGGGGTGCCCGGCGGATCGACGCTCAGGACTCCGGTCGACTTCGTTGCCACGGCTTCCATCCTATGACCGCGAACGCGCCGGGGCGTTCGCTGGCACTGTACGGCGCGCTGGTGCAGACTGGCCGCGTGGGCGGCGGATGAACGCGCCCGGATGCGGGGGAGCAGATGTCGGAGACGACCGGGCAGGCGCGACCGAGCAAGGACGCGCCGCGCGCCGACGACGGGTACTTCGGACCCGACAGCGTCATGTGGAAGGTGTACGCCGATCCGGGTCTGCAGATCGGCGGCATCGCCGGGCTGCTGCTGCAGGCGCTCGAGCCGGGGATGATGACGCATTTCAGCCGCGTCACGCGCGGCTACCAGGGCGCGCGCGAGCTGGAGACCGCCCAGTACCTCAACACCTCCGTGTTCGGCGACAAGGCGCACGCGAAGGCCTCGGCCGAGCGGGTCGACCGGATGCACGAGGCCGCGAACTGGACCGACCCGCGAACCGGCGAGGTGCACCGGGCGAAGACCGGCTCCTGGATGCGCTGGACGCAGTACGCGCTCACGTACACGCAGCTGCGCGCCACGGACGAGTTCGGCCCGGAGCTGACCGCCGAGGAGCAGGACCGCTTCGTCGCCGAGCAGCAGATCGCGTGCGAGCTGCTGCACGTGCCCGGTCCGTACTTCCAGACGCGCGCCGAGCTCGAGGACTACATCGACTACGAGAAGGACACGAAGGCGCTCTCGCTCGCGGCGGCCGAGGTCGGGGCGGCGCTGCGGAACCCGCCGATCAAGAACCTGCTGACGAAGGCGATCGTCGTGACGTTCGAGAACGGGATGCTGTCGCTGCTGCCCGACTGGGCGCGTTCGCTCTACGGCGTCGGCGACCACTCGGAGAAGGCGCTCGCGAAGGGCGTCGCCGCGACCAGGAAGATCGTCGAGAAGGCGCGCAAGGACCCGAGCACGAGGAAGACGATCGAGGACTTCGTGAACGAGGCGACCGAGCACCCCTTCGCGAAGGTGCGCGCGCACGTCTCGGCGCAGCCGACCCCTTGAGCGAGCCTGGCTCCATGAGCGAGCGCGGCGAGTCGAAGGGCGGCCCGCTCCCAGCGCCGCTCGTCTAGGCTGTCCGCCGTGACGGCGAGCGGCGTGATCCCTGGGTTCGTGGCGGTCATCCCCGCCGGCGGCATCGGCTCGCGCCTCTGGCCGCTGTCCAGGGCGGACGCGCCGAAGTTCCTGCACGACCTGACCGGGTCGGGGAACTCGCTGCTGCGCGACACCTGGGACCGCGTCGTCCCGCTCGCCGGGCCCGACCGCGTCGTCGTCGTGACGGGTCGGGCGCACCGCGCCGCGGTCGAGGCGCAGCTCCCCGACCTCCTGGACCGGAACACGCTCCTGGAGTCCGAGCCCCGCGACTCGACGGCGGCGATCGGCCTCGCGGCCGCGCTCCTGGAGCGCCGCGAGCCGGGCGTCATCATCGGTTCCTTCGCCGCCGACCACGTCATCAAGGACAACCGGGGCTTCCGTCGCGCCGTCGAGGAGGCCGTCGCGATCGCGCGCACCGACCGCGTCGCGACGATCGGCATCACGCCGACGGAGCCGGCGATCGGCTTCGGCTACATCCATGCTGACGGGCCGCTCGAGATCCCGGGGGCGCCGAACGCGGTCACCGTCCTCTCGTTCCAGGAGAAGCCCGACCTGGCGACCGCGAAGCGCTACCTCGAGGACGGCGAGCACCTGTGGAACGCGGGCATGTTCGTCGCGAAGGCGTCCGTGATCATGCGGTGGATCCGCGCCTACGACGCGGCGCTCGCCGACGGCCTCGAGGCCCTCGCAGAGGCCTGGGACGACCCGGCCCGCCGCGGGCCGGCCGTCGACCGCATCTGGCCCGCTCTCAAGAAGATCGCGTTCGACTACGTCGTCGCCGAGCCGGCAGCGGCCGCGGGCGCGCTCGCGGTCGTGCCCGCCGACTTCGACTGGGACGACGTGGGCGACTTCGCCTCCGTCGCCCGCCTCCACTCGGGCGGGCGGGCGCGCGATCTCGCGATCCTCGGCGAGGCTCCGACCGTCCTCGCCGACAAGTCGACGGGCATCGTCGTCGCGAACGGCAAGCGCGTCATCTCGCTCATCGGGGTGAAGGACATCGTCGTCGTCGACACCCCGGACGCGCTCCTCGTCACGACGACGGAGCATGCCCAGCGCGTGAAGTCGGTCGTCGACGCGCTGCATCTGAGCGGCCGCGGCGACGTCCTGTAGCCCCGCGAATCCGGGTCATCTGCACCCGGGTGGCTGGACGCCGTGGTGCTACTGTGTGGCTCGTGAGCAGCCTCGACGAGGTGATGGAGTCGATCGTCCAGGAGGTGGACGGCGCGCTCGGCTGCGCGGTCGCCGATATGCGCTCGGGCGACCTGCTCGGGGTCGCCCACCATGTGCCCTACTTCACGCAGGAGTACCTCGAAGCGGTGGCCGCGGCCGCCGTGGAGATGTTCCGGGGCCAGACCGTGCGCCGCGTCGAGGACTTGATCTCGGCGAAGCGCGGGGTGCCGAGCGAGCGTCTCATCGAGGAGATGCAGATGACGACGCGGCACACGATCCACTTCATGATGGTGCTGCCGAACCATCCCGAGGCGGTGGTCGTGCTCATCACGAACCGGGAGACCTCGCTCGGCATCGGGTGGTCGACCATCCGCCGCTCGGTCCTCGCGATCGAGCCGATCCTCGACGAGCTGGTCGTCTAGGCGGAGCCGTGGTGGCGCAGACGAGCACGGGACGCCGGGAGGCGGAGGCGCTCGCGCGCGATGTGCCCGCCGATCGCTACGACCGGGTCGTGCGGCTCGCGCAGGCGATCTTCGGTGCGCCGATCGCCGTGCTGAACCTCGTCGGCAGCGAGCAGCAGGCCACCATCGCGTCGGTCGGTCTCCCCAAGGGTGAGATGCCGGTCGAGGAGTCGATCTGCCGGTACACCGTCCAGCAGGACGGGATCCTCGAGGTCCGCGATCTGCGCGAGGACGAGCGGTTCGCGCAGATCCCGCTCGTGGCAGGCCCCACGAAGCTGCGCTTCTACGCCGGCGTGCCCGTGCGCGGGCAGAGCGGGCAGAACGTCGGCGCGCTGTGCATCCTCGACCTCGTGCCGCGCACGCTCGGCCGGCAGCAGCGGGAGATGCTCTCCGACCTCGGGGCGCTGCTCGAGCGCGAGATCTCCGTGCAGGAGGAGATGGACCTCGCCGGTCAGGTGCAGCAGCTCATGCTGCCGACCGCGGCGCCGGACATCGCGGGCGTCGAGATCGCGGGCCGCGTGCAGCCCGCCCGCGAGGCGGGCGGCGACTACTTCGACTGGTTCGTCGTGGACGATCCCGAGGGCGGTGGCAAGCGACTCCAGATCGTGCTCGGCGACGTCATGGGCAAGGGACTCGCCGCCTCGCTCATCGCCTCCGAGGTGCGCGCGGTGCTGCGTGGGCACTCCCGGTACACCGACGTCGGCGACGCCATCGCGCGGACCTCGACGACGACGCGGCACGACCTCGAGGCGAACAATCGCTTCTCGACGCTCTGGGCCGGGCGCCTCGATCCGGTCACGGGGCTCCTCGACTACGTCGACGCGGGGCACGGCCTCGCGATCATCGCCTCGCGGCGGGGGAATCGCCGGCTCTATCAGGAGTACCTGCCGCTCGGCATGCCCATCGAGGACACCTGGGAGAAGGCGTCGGACGTCCTGGCGGAGGACGAGCTGCTCGTCGTCGTCTCCGACGGCGTGTTCGACGTGCTCGACGACTCGTTCGAGCAGGCGGAGGCCAAGCTCGACGCGATCCTCGACCCGTCGCTGACGTGCCGCCAGATCGTGGACCGCATCGTGAACTTCGCCGTGTCCTCGGC
>JAGIAU010000181.1 GCA_017744755.1 Microbacteriaceae bacterium | reverse complement strand
GACCAGATAGGCGTCGAGCGCCTCCCGGGCGAAGCGGCCGATGGGGACGATGCGCTGCTTGTCGCCCTTCCCGGTCACGCGGAGCAGCTCGTGCTCGAGCGCCGCCGTCGCGTCGTCGACGTCGAGGCCGACCGCCTCGGACACGCGGATGCCGGTCCCGTACAGCAGCTCGAGCAGGGCCCGGTCGCGCAGGCGCACCGGCTCGTCGCCGCCCGCGGCGTCCAGCAGACGGAGCACGCTCTCCAGAGGCAGCGCCTTCGGCAGCCGCTGCGCCGCCTTCGGGGGCCGGACCTCCGTGCTCGGATCGCCCGGCGCGATGCCCTCCTCGACCGCGAAGCGGTGCAGGCCGCGCACCGCGGAGAGCACGCGGGCCGCGCTCGTCGCGGCGAGGGGCTGCTCGCGCTCCCGGAGGCTCCGCGCGAACGCCTCCACGTCGACCCGCGCGACCCCGGCGATGTCGACGATCCCGGCCGCCGCCAGGAACCCGGCGTAGCCCGCGAGATCGCGGGCGTAGGCGTCGATCGTGTGACGGGAGCGGCCGAGCTCGATGCGCAGGTGACGGAGGAAGCGGTCGGTCGTCTCCTGGACGGTGGGCACTTCGACTCGCCTTCGACTCGCTCAGCGATCCGGGTCGGAGCGGAGTCGCGGGTGGCGGTCCCAGGGCGCGTCCGCGGCACGGAGTCCCGACCAGCCGCGGGCGCGTTCCACGACCGCGGCGAGGACTGCGACCTGCGTGATCGCGTTCTGCACCCGGCCCGCGCGGACCGCGTCGACCGCCTCGTCGAGCGGGACCCAGCGGACCGTCATGTCGGCCTCCTCCGCGGTGCGCTCGAAGACGGCGCCGGTCGGCGCGAGGCCCCTGGCGAGGAACACCCGGACGACCTCGTTCGAGCCGCCCGGGCTGTTCGCGAAGTCGGCGAGCAGCGACCACTTG
Organism: Microbacteriaceae bacterium; assembly: GCA_017744755.1. Classification (GTDB taxonomy): domain Bacteria; phylum Actinomycetota; class Actinomycetes; order Actinomycetales; family Microbacteriaceae; genus 73-13. The sequence goes on along the minus strand of JAGIAU010000181.1, from coordinate 3,295 downwards.
GACGCCGTCAGATCGACCTCCTCCGCGAGCTCGCGCTGCGCGGCCGCGAGCGGCGCCTCGCCGTCGACGTCCAGGAGGCCGGCCGGAAGCTCCCACTCGCGGAGCCGCAGCGGATGCCGGTACTGCTGGATGAGGCAGACGCGCTCGTCCGCGTCGAAGGCGAGCACCGCGACCGCGCCGGGATGGTCCGTGAAGTGCCGGTGCAGCACGCCGTCGCCGTAGCGGAACGACTCCTCGCGGACGTCCCAGACGCGACCGGCGAACGCGCGCTCCGAGACGAGGATCTCCAGGGCGACCGGCTCGTCGGCGAGCACGATCAGTCCAGGTCGACGACGGGGATCGTCGTCGTGACGGTCGGCTCCTCGCCTTCGCTCGCCCGCTGCTCGACGTCGAAGAGCTTCGACGCGCGCTGCCGCTCGAGCGCGGCGCCGACGAGGCCCTTGAAGAGCGGGTGCGCGCGGTTCGGTCGCGAGCGCAGCTCGGGGTGCGCCTGCGTGCCGACGTAGTACGGGTGCACCTCGCGGGGCAGCTCGACGTACTCGACGAGCGTACGGTCCGGGGAGATGCCGCTGAACACCATGCCGGCGTCGGCGATCTGCTGGCGGAAGCGGTTGTTCACCTCGTAGCGGTGGCGGTGGCGCTCCGCGGCGCGGGTCGAGCCGTAGACCTCGGCGACGATCGAGCCGGGCTGCAGGTCCGCGTCGTAGAGGCCGAGGCGCATCGTGCCGCCCATGTCGCCCGACTCGATGATCTCCACCTGCTCGGCCATCGTCGCGATGACGGCGACGGGGCTGTCCGGCTCGAACTCGGTCGAGGAGGCGCCCGGGATCCCGGCCTTGTGCCGCGCGTACTCCATGACCATGCTCTGCAGGCCCAGGCAGATGCCGAGCGTCGGGATCCCGTTCTCGCGGGTGAACTGCAGCGCGCCGATCTTGCCCTCGACGCCTCGGGCGCCGAAGCCCCCCGGGATGATGACGCCGTCGACGTCCGAGAGCGCCTTCGCCGCGCCCTCCGGGGTCCGGCAGTCGTCGGCGGTGACCCAGCGGATCAGGGCGCGCGTGTTCTGCGCGAAGCCGCCGGCCTTGACCGCCTCCGTCACGGACAGGTAGGCGTCGGGCAGGTCGATGTACTTGCCGACGAGGGCGATCGTGACCTCGTGCGCGGGCTCGTGGACGGCGCGGAGCAGATCGGCCCAGCCGCCGCGGCCCTCGCCCCAGTTCACGTCGGCCGCGTGGTCGAGGCCGATCTGGCGGACGATGTACGAGTCGAGACCCTGGTCGTGCAGCATCCGCGGGATGTCGTAGATGCTCGCGACGTCGACCGCGTTGACGACGGCGGCCTCGTCGACGTCGCACATGAGCGCGATCTTCTTGCGATTCGACTCGGAGACGGCGCGGTCGGAGCGCAGCACGAGCGCGTCGGGCTGGATGCCGATGCTGCGCAGCGCCGCGACCGAGTGCTGCGTCGGCTTCGTCTTCTGCTCGCCCGATGCGTTCATGAACGGGACGAGGCTGACGTGGACGAAGAACACGTTGCCGCGCCCGAGCTCGTGGCGCACCTGGCGCGCCGACTCGATGAAGGGCTGCGACTCGATGTCGCCGACCGTGCCGCCGATCTCCGTGATGATGACGTCGGGGGCAGGGGAGCCGTCCGGGCCGGGCTGCGCCTGCAGCCGCATGCGGCGCTTGATCTCGTCCGTGATGTGCGGGATGACCTGGACGGTGTCGCCGAGGTACTCGCCGCGGCGCTCCTTCGCGATGACCTGCGAGTAGATCTGGCCGGTCGTGACGTTCGCCGCCTGGTTCAGGTTGATGTCGAGGAAGCGCTCGTAGTGGCCGATGTCGAGGTCCGTCTCGGCGCCGTCGTCCGTGACGAACACCTCGCCGTGCTGGAACGGGTTCATCGTGCCCGGGTCGACGTTGAGATACGGGTCGAGCTTCTGCATGACGACCCGGAGGCCGCGCGCCGTGAGCAGATTGCCGAGGCTGGCGGCCGTGAGGCCCTTGCCGAGCGAGGAGACGACGCCACCGGTGACGAAGATGTGCTTCGTGATCTGAGTTCCGGTCCCGCGCGTAGTGTCCATCACGGGATTCCAGCATAAGCCACCGACATCCGCCGGAGCGACCCGCCGCGCCGCGCGCCCTATGCCGTCAGCGAAGCGCGAGGAGCTCCCGCGCGTGGGCGAGGCCCGACTCCGAGTCCGCGAGGCCCGAGAGGAGGCGCGCCATCTCGCGCTCCCGGGCTTCGCCCGTGAGCCGCTCGACGCTCGACTCGGTGAACGCGCCCGCAGTGTCCTTGAGCACGCGCAGATGGTTCGAGGCGAAGGCGGCCACCTGCGCGAGATGCGTCACGACGACGACCTGGGCGTGCTCGGCGAGCCGCGCGAGCCGCCGGCCGATCTCGATCGCCGCAGCGCCGCCGACGCCGGCGTCGACCTCGTCGAAGACGAACGTCGGCACGGGGTCGACCCCGGCGAGCACGACCTCGAGCGCGAGCATGATGCGGGAGAGCTCGCCGCCGGAGGCGCCGCGGCCGATGGGCCGGGGCTCGGCGCCCGGATGCGGCACGAGCAGGAACGACACCTCGTCGCGGCCGGAGGCGCTCAGCCGATCGGCGGGCTCGAGGGTCACGAGGAGCCGCGCATCCGGCATGGCGAGCGCGCCCAGCTCCGCGCTCACGGCCTCCGCGAGCCGCCCGGCGGCGTCGCGGCGGCGCTCGGAGAGCCGGTCGGCGAGCGCCTCGGCGCGGGCGAGCGCCTGCACGACGGCCGCCTGCAGCTCCTCGATCCGCGCGTCGGTGCGATCGAGCTCGAGCAGCCGGGCGCTGCCGCTGTCGAGCAGGTCGATGACGTCGTCGAGGCCCGGACCGTGCTGTCGCATGAGATCGGCGAGCTCCGCGCGGCGCCCCTGCACGGCGTCGAGCCGCGCCGCGCCGTCCGTGTCGAGGCCGTCGAGGTAGCCGGAGAGCTGGACCGTGACGTCGCCGACGCCGTAGACGAGGTCCGCGAGCGCCTGCGCGATGGGCGCGAGCCCGGCGTCGTGCTCCGCGGCCCGCTCGACGGCCCGGCGGGCCGTGCCGAGCAGCGTGCCGGCGTCGACGGCGGACTCGTCCTCCGTCGACAGCAGCTTGTGCGCCTCCGCGGCGGCCTGCCGCAGCGACTCGAGATGGGTGAGCCGCTGGGCCTCCGCCGCGAGCGCCGCGTCCTCCCCCGGCTTCGGATCGATCGCCTCGATCCGCTCGATGTCGGGCCGCGCGCCGGAGAACACCGGGAACTTCGCGTGCCGCACCTTCAGGT
>JAGIAU010000180.1 GCA_017744755.1 Microbacteriaceae bacterium | reverse complement strand
CGACCATGCCGATCGCGAGGAAGCAGCTGACCGCCCAGTCGATGTGGCCGCTCACCGCGTAGACGATCGTGCCGGCGATCGAGATCGGGCCGACCGCAATGAGCGAGGTCGCGGTCGCGCGCTTCTGCTCGAAGTGCAGCAGCAGGAGCAGGGCCGGCACGATGAGGACGCCGCCGCCGACGCCGAACAGGCCCGACATGAAGCCGACGACGAGGCCGATGCCGATGAACGCCCAGAGACGACGGGTCGGCGGCACGTTCCAACGCTACGGCACGTCGGAGCGGGCTCTCGACCACGAGCGTCTAGGCTTGCGGGGCTATGCGCCCGCTCAGGATCCTCATCGGCAGCGATACGTTCTCCCCGGACATCAACGGGGCCGCCCGCTTCACCGAACGCCTCGCCGCCGGACTCGTCGACCGCGGGCACGAGGTGCACGTCGTCGCGCCCCAGGGGGAAGGCCAGGAGGTCGGCTTCTCCACCGAGGTGATCGAGGGCCGTCCGATGACGGTCGAGCGCTGGAAGTCGTTCCGCTGGCCGTTCCACGGCAAGTGGCGGATCGTCGGCCCGTGGCACGCGAACCGCTTCGCCAAGGCGACGCTCGACCGGGTCCAGCCGGACGTCATCCACCTCCAGTCGCACTACGTCGTCGGCCGCGGCATCATCAAGCTCGCCAAGAAGCGCGGCATCCGCATGATCGGCACCAACCACTCGATGCCGGAGAACCTCCTCGATCACACGGGGCTCGGGCCGTTCAACTGGTTCCTCCTCCAGTGGGCGTGGAACGACCTGCACAAGCTCTACGGCATGGTCGACCGCGTCACCACCCCGACGCAGAACGCCGCCGACTTCCTCGCGCGCTCCGCGAAGCTCGGCGACATCCTCGCCATCTCCTGCGGCATCGACGCCTCGCGCTACCGCCCCGACTTCGGGCCGCGCGCCGAGCACCGCATCGTCTTCGTCGGCCGGCAGGACGCGGAGAAGCACATCGACGTCCTCATCCGCGCGCTGCCGCTCGTCGACCCGGCCCTCGACGTCAAGCTCGACCTCGTCGGCGACGGCGAGCATCGCAAGCACCTGCACGACATCGCGGTCAAGCACGGCGTCGCCGACCGCGTCGTCCAGCACGGCGCCGTCACCGACGAGCGGATCGTCGAGCTGCTGTCGCAGGCCTCGCTCTTCGCGATCGCCTCGACCGCGGAGCTGCAATCGATCGCGACGCTCGAGGCCCTCAGCTCCGCGCTCCCCGTGGTCGCCGCCGACGCGATGGCGCTGCCGCATCTCGTCCACGACGGCGAGAACGGCTGGCTCTTCCCGCCCGGCGACGTCGCCGCGGTCGCGGACCGCATCGAGCGGGTCCTGCGCATGTCGCCGGCCGAGCGCGAGCAGATGCAGCGGAACGCCCTGGCGACCGTCAAGGTCCACTCGATCGCGCACACCCTCGACGTGTTCGAGGCGCTCTACCGCGACGAGCCGCTCCCGCAGTAGCGCGTTCTGCTCGCGCCCTTCGACTCGCTGCGCTCGCTCAGGGAGCCAGACCGGTTGGTTCCCTGAGCGAGCGCAGCGAGTCGAAGGGTCAGCCCCGCGCCACCCGCAGCAGGAACGCGAGCAGCTGCTCCCCTGCCCGGCCCCAGTCGTAGCGCCTCGACCAGGCCTCGCCCTCGGTGGACCGCCGCAGCCAGAGCTCGTCGTCGTCGAGCTCGCGGATCGCCCTCGCCGCGCCCTCCGCGTCCCCGACGGGGAAGTACGAGGCGTGCTCCCCCGCGACCTCGCGGAAGATGGGCGTGTCGGCGATCGCGACGGGCGTCCCGGCGGCCATCGCCTCGACGACGGGGAGCCCGAAGCCCTCCGCCCGCGATGCCGTCGCGAGGACGCGGGAGGACTCGAGCGCCGCGGCGTACTCGACGTCGGAGGCGCCGTCCATGAAGTCGATGGCGCCGGCCGGGGCGAGCGCGCTCAGCCTGGCCTTGATCGCCTCGGAGGCGCGGCTCAGCAGTCGCAGCCGGCGCCCGGGCAGGTGGTGCATCGCCGCGGCGAGCGTCTCGACGTCCTTGTACGGCATGAACGAGCCCGCGTAGAGCACGTCCCGTCCGGCCGGGACCGCCCGCGGCGGGTGCGCGACGTGGTCGACGCCGTTCAGGATGACGGCGATCGGGCGCCTCGACATCCGGTGCCGGCGCATGAGCCCGGCGGTCGTCTCGGAGATCGTGACATGCGCGTCCGCGAGCCGGAGCACCCACCGCTGGAAGGCGTACGTCGTGTGGTACAGCCGCCACATGAGCCGGACCGGCCCGGGCAGGTCGCGCGGCGGGGCGGGGTGCTCGTAGTAGATGAGGTCGTGGATCGTCGTCACGAGCTTGTAGCGGCGCCCGAGCGGCCCGATCGTCTGCAGTGGGCTGAACACGACGTCGGGACGCAGGCGGTTGAGCGCCCGCGGCCCGATGAACGGCTCCAGCAGGCTCGTCGGCGGCGGCCCGAGCACATGCGGGAGGTCCGGCAGCATCGCGAGCTGGCGCAGGTCGCTCACGAGCATCGTGACCGCGGCATGCCGCTTGCCGACCTCCTCGACGAGCCGCGCCGTGTACCGGCTGATGCCGTCGTGCCGATCCAGGCGCGTGTAGCGGCAGTCGAAGAGGATGCGGACGGGCGCGTCGGCCGCGGCGAGCGCGCTCACGGATGGAATCCGCGGATCGCGTCCGCGGCCTCCTGCGCCCGCTCGTAGTGGATGAGGTGGCCGACGCCGTCGTACTCGACGAGCTCGCTGCCGGGGATCTGCTCGTGCAGGCGGCGCACGGCGGAGATGGAGGCGATCTGGTCCTGCACCGCGGCGATGAGCAGCGTCGGCATGGTGAACGCGCTCGCATGCGCCGCGATGTGGTCGCTCACGGAGGCGTCGAAGCCCTCGATGACGCTCCGTGTGCTGTGGAAGCCGTTGAAGTAGCGGCGGTGCTCCTCCTTGATCCACTGCCGCAGCTGCGGATCCCGCGTCTTCGCGGTGAGCGCCGTCATGCCGTCGACCATGAACCGCGCCGAGAGCGCGCTCCGCCCCGCGCGCTCGGGAAGCAGGCCCGCGAGCTTGTACCAGGCTGCGGCGGAGAGCGTTCCGAACGCCTTGGCGCCCTTCAGCGCCGGACCGGCGATCGGGTTCATCAGGATGGTGCGCTCCGGCGCGAAGCGGACGCCGGCCGGTCCGGGCGCCGCATCGAGCGCTGCGGCGGTGAGGATCGTCCCGAAGCTGTGGCCGAGCGCGGTGAACGGCCGCGGCATCCGCTCGGCGACCGCGACGAGCCAGTCGGTGTAGGCCTGGATGGTGTGCCTGCCCGGCAACGGCCCCGACTCGCCGAAGCCCGGCAGGTCGGGGCTGATGATCCGGAACTCGGGCAGCCGGGCGATGACCGGCTCGAGGCCGTGATGGTCGCCGCGGTAGCCGTGGATCGCGAAGATCGTGGCCTTCGCCTCCTCGGCCGGCGGACCGTAGATCCACCACGCCGTGTCGGCGCCGCCGACGACGGCGCGGTGCTCCGTCACCGGGATGGCGGCGAGCATGGCGGCGTGTGGAGCTGGGAGCACCCACCAACCCTATGAATAGGATCCCGAACGTGACCTTCACCGCGCCGATCCAGCTCCCCGGACTCCCGCTCGATCCGCGCTGGTATCAGCGGGCCGTGTTCTACGAGGTGCTCGTCCGATCGTTCTCCGACAGCGACGGCGACGGCGTCGGCGACCTCGCGGGCCTCGTGTCGCGGCTCGACTACCTGCAGTGGCTCGGCGTCGACGCGGTGTGGGTGCCGCCGTTCTACCGCTCCCCGATGCGCGACGGCGGCTACGACGTCGCCGACTTCCGCAGCGTGCAGCCGGAGCTCGGCTCGCTCGACGACGTGCGGCGGCTCGTCTCGGAGGCGCACGCCCGCGGCATGCGGATCGTCATGGACCTGCCGCTCAACCACACGAGCGACCAGCACGAGTGGTTCCAGCAGTCCCGTTCGGATCCCGACGGACCCTACGGCGACTGGTACGTGTGGCGCGACACCGACACGGGCTACCCGCGCACGCGCATCGTCTTCACCGACACGGAGCACTCGAACTGGGCGTTCGACGCGCAGCGGCGGCAGTTCTACTTCCACCGCTTCTTCAGCCACCAGCCCGACCTCAACTACGAGCATCCCGCGGTGCGCGCCGAGATCCTCGACACGATGCGGTTCTGGCTCGACCTCGGCGTCGACGGGCTGCGACTCGACGC
>JAGIAU010000017.1 GCA_017744755.1 Microbacteriaceae bacterium | reverse complement strand
GCTTCGTCGGCTCCGTGCTGCACCACCTGCCGGACGCCGAGAGCCTGCAGCGGATCCGGCGCATCCACCGCGGTCGCCTCGTCCAGCTGCATGTCGAGAACCGCGAGACGGACGACCCCTTCCTCTCCCGCGTCGCCCGGCACCACGGCGTCGACTTCAACATCGTCTACGGGGGCGTCTCCGAGCTGCAGTCGCGGCTCTTCGGCAGCCTCACCGTCGAGCTGCTCGGGCCGGACGAGGCGGTCGACGCCGCGGTCGCCGAGCTGCGCGGGCACGCCGAGGTCGCGGAGTTCGCACGATGAGCGCGTTCATGGCCGCCCTGGACGCGGCGCAGCACGCCCTCCCCTTCGCCGGCGAGAGCGACCGCGGCGACTTCATCGAGCTCTGGCCGCGCCTCGCGAAGGCGCTCGGCGAGACGGGCACCATGGTGTCGATCTCCTTCGCCGCCGCCGCGGTCATCGGCACGCTGCTCGGGCTGCTCGCCTACGCGACGCGACCGGGGAACCTGCTGCAGAACAAGGTCGTGTTCTGGATCATCAACGGCGTCATCAACCTGATCCGGCCGGTCCCGTTCATCATCCTCGCGGTGTCGATCATCCCGTTCACCCGGCTGATCGTCGGGACGAGCATCGGCGCGGTCGCCGCCGCGGTGCCGCTGACGATCATCGCGAGCGTCGCGGTCGCGCGCATCGCCGAGTCGAACCTCGTCGCGGTCGATCCCGGCACGGTCGAGGCGGGGAAGGCGATGGGCGCGAGCCCCGTCCGGATCCTGTTCACGATCGTCGCGCCCGAGGCCCTGGGCCCGCTCGTCCTCGGTCTCACCTACATCTTCGTCGCGCTGCTCGACGCGAGCGCCGTCGCCGGCGCGATCGGCGGCGGCGGTCTCGGGCAGCTCGCCCTCACCTACGGCTACGCGCACTTCGACTGGTTCACCGTCGTCGTCGTCGTGATCGTCCTGATCGTGCTCGTGCAGCTCGCGCAGGCGCTCGGCAACTTCATCGCGAGAAGGGTCATGCACACCCGATGAGCACCACCGCCCCCCTGCTGGATCGTCTCGCCTCCGACCCGGAGGTCGCGCGGGAGCGCGAGGAGCACGCATTCCGCGCGTTCCTCGCCGTCGTCCGCGGCTCCGCCCCGGACCGCGAGCGCGACCGGGTCCTGCTCCACGAGGAGAACGCACGGCTGCGCGCGCTCGGCTTCGGCGCCCTCCGCCTCCCCGTCGCCCTCGGCGGCGCCGGGCTGACGCTCCGCGAGCTGTTCGAGCGGATCGTCGACCTCGCGGCGGCCGATCCGAACCTCGCGCACATCTGGCGCGGCCACGTCGCCTTCGTCGAGACGCTGCTGCTCGACCCGGCCGGCCCGCCGTCCCGCTGGGTCGAGCGGCTGCTGGCCGGCGACTTCGTCGGGAACGCGCAGTCGGAGCGGCAGGAGACGGGCCGGATCACGACCCGGATCGAACGCGCCGAGACCGACGGCCGCCCGACGCTCTCCGGCCGGAAGTACTACACGACCGGCAGCATCTACGCCCAGTGGATCCACCTCGCCGCCCTCGACGGCGAGGACCGCGTCGGCGTCACCGTCGACGCGCGCCTGCCCGGCGTCAGCTCGGTCGACGACTGGGACGGCTTCGGCCAGCCGCTCACCGGCAGCGGGACGACGACCTTCGACCGCGTGCCCGTCGAGGAGGCGGAGATCGACCGGGTCGAGGCCGGCGCCGCGCGCTGGCGCTGCCTCGGCTCCATCTTCCAGCTGCACCTCCTCGCCGTCGTCGCCGGGATCGCCCAGCGCGCCCTCGAGGACACCGTCGACTACGTCCGGCCGCGCAAGCGGACCTTCGGCTACGCCGGCGAGCGCACGCCGAGCGAGGACCCGCTCGTCCAGGTCGTCGTCGGCCGGCTGAGCGCCGCCGCCTACGCCGCCGCGCGCTCGCTCGTGCTCGGGGCGGCGCAGCAGCTCGACGAGGCCCTGGCGGGCGAGGAGCCGGACGCCGATGCGCTGCAGCGGGTGCAGCTCGACGTGTTCCGCCTGCAGCAGGTCGTGCCGCAGCTCGTGCTCGGCGCCGCGACCGAGCTCTTCGAGGTCGGGGGCGCGAGCGCCGCGAGCGCCCGCCTCGCGCTCGACCGGCACTGGCGGAACGTGCGGACGATCGCGGTGCACAACCCCTCCTCGCAGCGCGTCGCGGCCCTCGGCCAGTTCGAGCTGCTCGGCACGCTGCCCGAGTGGAAGGCGCCGAGCGCATGAGCGGCACCGCCCTGGACCCCGGCACCGACGAGCTCGCCGGCCCCGAGCGCGAGGTCGCGGACGTGGCGGCGTCCCGCGACCTCGTCCGGAAGTACGCGGACGCCTTCGACGCGGTCGGCACCGGCGCGCTGGCCCGCGAGCGGGAGCGCCGCCAGCCGCATGCGGCGATCTCGCTGCTGCGGACGGTCGGCTTCACCCGTACGACGCTCCCGGTGGAGCTCGGCGGCGACGGCGCGACGCATGCGGAGCTCTTCGAGCTGCTCGCCGAGCTCGCGCGCCGCGACCCGAACGTCGCTCAGGCGCTGCGCCCCCACTTCAACTTCATCGACCGCCTGCGGCACCTGCCCGACTCCGCCGCCGGGGTCCGCGAGCGCCACCTCCGCCGCATCGCCGAGGGCTCCGTCCAGGGCAACGCGACCTTCGAGCGCAGCGGCGCCGCGATCGGCGAGCAGGTCACCGCGGTGACCGCCGACGAGGACGGGCTGCGCCTCGACGGCCGGAAGTTCTACAGCACGGGCACGCTGACCGCCGACCACGTCGGCGTGCTCGCCGTCCGCGACGGGGCGCCCGTCTCCGTCGTCATCCCGACCGACAGCCCCGGCGTGACCCGGATCGACGACTGGGCCGGCTTCGGCCAGCGCCTCACCGGGAGCGGCACGACCGTCTTCGAGAACGTCCGCATCACCGAGGGCGACCTCATCGAGCGCGACGCGGAGCGGCCGACGCATTCGAGCGCGTTCGCCCAGCTCGTCCTCGTCGCCGTCATCACCGGGATCGGCCGGGCCGTCGTCGACGACGCGGCCGGCTACGTGCGCAGCCGCACGCGGCACTTCAGCCACGCTGCGGGCGAGACCGCGCAGCGCGACCCGCTCGTGCAGGAGGTCGTCGGCGAGCTCGCGGCGAAGTCCTTCGCCGCCGACGGCGCGCTCGCCCTCGCGGCCGCCGCGATCGGACGGTCCAGCGCGGCGATCCGCTCGGACGCGCCCGAGGACGTGCAGCGCGGCCTCGTCGCGGAGGCGGAGCGCGCCACGGCGCTCGCGCAGCTCGTCGCCATCCAGAACGTGCTCCCGGCCGCGACCGATCTCTTCGAGGTCGGCGGGGCGAGCGCGACCGACGAGTCCCGCGCGCTCGACCGGCACTGGCGGAACGCGCGAACGGTCGCCTCGCACAACCCCTCGCGCTACAAGGCGCGCGGCGTCGGCGACCTCCTGATCAACGGCACCCCGCTCGTAGGCTGGTGGACCGGCGGCGAAGCGAAGGGCTCGGCAGTCGAATGACGCGCGGCAAGCAGGAGAAGAAGCGGCTCATCCTCAACCTGTTCGAGATGAACACGGTGAGCCACATCAAGCACGGCCTCTGGCCGCTGCCGGGGAACAACCGCCACCGCTTCAACGAGCCCGCCTACTGGACGGAGCTCGCCGAGATCCTCGAGGACGGCGGCTTCACCGGGGTGTTCCTCGCCGACGTCGTCGGCGCCTACGACACCTTCCGCGGCGGGATCGCCACCGCCCTGGTGGAGGGCCTGCAGATCCCGTCGAACGACCCGCTGCTCGTCGTCCCGATCATGGCGCAGGCGACGAAGCATCTCGGCTTCGGCGTCACGTTCTCGACGAGCTACGAGCCGCCCTTCGCCTTCGCGCGCCGGCTGTCGACGCTCGACCACCTGACCGCCGGACGCATCGGCTGGAACATCGTCACGTCCTACCTGCCGAACGCCGCCGAGAACTTCGGGCTCGCCGCCGAGATCCCGCACGACCGCCGTTACGAGATCGCCGACGAGTTCCTCGACGTCGTCTACAAGCTGTGGGAGGGCTCCTGGGACGACGACGCGGTGCTGATCGACCGCGAGCGGAAGGTCTACACCGACCCGACCAAGGTCCGCCGGATCGACCACGTCGGCGAGGTGTTCCGCGTCGCCGGGCCGCATCTCGTGCAGCCGTCGCCGCAGCGCACCCCGGTGCTCTTCCAGGCGACCGGCTCCCCGGCCGGGACCGAGTTCGCGGGCCGGCACGCCGAGGTCGTGTTCACGGGCGGGCACTCCGCGGAGGACTTCCGGCGGAACGCCGCCGCCATGACCGCGGCCGCGGCGCGGCATGGGCGCTCGCGCGAGGACCTCAGGTTCATCGTCCAGGCCGGGATCGTCGTCGGCCGGACCGAGGACGAGGCGCTCGACAAGTGGCGGCTCTACCAGGAGCACACGAGCCTCGACGGGATCCTCGCGCATGCGGGCTTCCCCGTCGACCTGCCGGCCTTCCCGCGCGACTGGACGGTCGCAGCGGCGTTCGGAGCCGCCGGGGTGCCCCTCGACGAGCTGCCGGGGTACGTGCAGGCGGAGGCGCGCGTCGGCGAGGTCCTCGACCGGCTGCGCGGTCAGCGCGAGGGCCGCTACTTCGTCGCCGGCACGCCCGAGGTCGTCGCCGACGAGATCGAGCGCTGGCTCGACGAGGACGGCGTCGACGGCATCAACCTGCGGCAGTACCACTCCTTCGACACGGCCAGGGACTTCGCCGAGCTCGTCGTGCCGGAGCTGCGCCGCCGCGGGCGCATCCTCGACCGGCCGTCGGCGCCCGTCACGCTGCGCGAGACGCTCTTCGGACGCGGCCCGCGCCTGGAGCCATCGCACGCCGCCGCACGATACCGAGGCGGGGCGAACCTCGACGTGCCCGTCGAGCCGCTGCGCTTCGGGGCAGCCGTCTGATCCCGGCGCAGCCCTCGCCTCCCGACCCCGGCGCGTTCGCTCTCCCCCGCCCCGCGCCCACCCGCCGCGCCTACCCGACCGCCCTCATGGACGCAACTGGCTGGCATACCGCCCTCCTGACAACCACTTGCGCCCACTCATGGCCGGCCGCACCGATCCCGCCGGGCCGCTGTGGACGCAAATGGCTGGCATACCGCCCTGCTCACCTCTATTTGCGCCCACTTGGGCGGCAGGGCGGAGAGAACACTCAGAGCGGGAGGTCGGCAAGGAACCGGCTCGGCGCCCGCTCTGCGGCCCCGACGCCCGCCCCGCCGCGGCGCGCACGGCTGAGGTGCAGCCGCCGCTTCGCGCGCGTGATCGCGACGTAGAGGAGCCGGCGCTCCTCCTCCACCTCGGCGGGCGTCATCGCGTACGAGATCGGGAGCAGCCCCTCGCTCAGGCCGATGACGTGCACCGACTCCCACTCGAGGCCCTTCGCGGCATGGATCGTCGAGATCGTGACGGCGCCGGCGACCGGGTCGTCGTTCGCGGCCTGCCGCTCGAGCAGCTCGTCGACGAAGCGCGCGAACGCGGTCGGACCGGCGTCAGCCGCGAGCCGGTGCAGCGCGTCGAGCCCCGTCCAGCGCTCGAGCGCCGGCCCCGGGACCGCGGGCGGCTGCTCCGACCAGCCGAGACCCGCGAGCACGCCGCGGGCGGTCACGACGGCCGGATCCGTCGCAGACGCCGCCCGGCGAGCGGCGACGAGGTGCACGATCGCCTCGCGGACGTGCGGCTGCTCGAAGAAGCGGGCGTTCCCGCGCACGTTCACGGGGATGCGCGCGTCGCGGAGCGCGTCCTCGACGACCGGCACCTGCGCGCCGAGGCGCACGAGCACGGCGATCCGCTGCGGCTCGACGCCCCCGTCGAGGTCGGCGCGCACCGCCGAGGCGACCGCCCGCGCCTCGGCGCGATCATCGGCATGGACGCTGAGCGAAGGGGCCAGCACGCCCTTCGACTCGCCTCCGGCTCGCTCAGGGAGCCAGCCCGACTCGCCTCCGGCTCGCTCAGGGAGCCAGTCCAACTCGCCTCCAGCTCGCTCAGGGAGCCGGTCCGCGACGTCTGGATCGCTGAGCGAGGCCGCAGGCCGAGTCGAGGCGTCGCCGCCCACACCCGCCGCGACCAGCCGGAGCGCTCCCGCCCGACCCGCGACGAGCCGGTTCGCCAGGTCCAGGATCGGCTGCGCCGAGCGATGGCTGCGCTCCAGGCGCACGACCTCGGCCCCCGCGAACTCCCGCTCGAAGCCGAGCAGATGCATCGCGCTCGCGCCGGCGAACGAGTAGATCGTCTGGTTCACGTCGCCGACGACGCAGACGTCGCGCCGCTCCCCGAGCCATAGCCGCAGCAGCCGGTGCTGGATGGGCGAGACGTCCTGGTACTCGTCGACGACGAACGTCCGGTACTGCTCCCGCACGGACCGCGCCACGGCCGGCTCGCTCGCGATCATGCCGGCCGTCGCGAGCAGCACGTCCTCGAGGTCCATCTGCCGCCGCTCGTCCTTGAGCTCCTCGTACGCGCGCTGCACCGCCGCGACCTGGCCGATGCCGACGCCCGCGACGGCGCGCCCCGCCGCCGCCCACTCCTCGATCGACAGGTCGGAGACCTTGCGCCACTCGATCTCGGCCGCGAGGTCCCGGATGGTCGCCGTGTCGGCCCGCACCCCCGCCTCCGCGGCCGCGTCCGCGATGATCGACGCCTTCGAGTCGACGATGCGCGGGAGCGTCCCCCCGACGATCCGCGGCCAGAAATAGGAGAGCTGCGCGAGCGCCGCCGAGTGGAACGTCCTCGCCTGCACCTCTCCGGCTCCGAGCGCGCGGAGCCGCTGCCGCAGCTCCCCCGCGGCCCGCGTCGTGAACGTCAGCGCCATCGTCCGCGGCCCCGCGTAGCGGCCCGTCGCGATGCCGTACGCGATGCGGTGCGTGATCGTCCGGGTCTTGCCCGTCCCCGCGCCCGCGAGGATGCACACCGGTCCGACGAGCGCCTCCGCGGCGGCGCGCTGCTGGGGGTCGAGGGCGGCGAGGATCTCCTCCGCGGAGCCGATCATCGTTCAGCCTGCAAGCGGGCCGCCGTACCAGTGCTCGATGATCGCGCGGGCGATCGAGGCGCGCATGGGGAGCTTCAGGTCGGGCAGCGCCGCGGCGAGCTCCTCGCGCGTGAACCACCGCAGGTCGAGGATCTCGACCCCGTCGGGTCGCGGCGCCGGGTCGGCTCCCGGCGCGACGCGCGCGGTGAACCCGAGCATGAGCGACGCCGGGAACGGCCACGGCTGGCTCCCGACGTACACGGGGTCGACGACGACGAGGCCCGACTCCTCCGCGATCTCGCGGACGACGGCGGCCTCGAGCGACTCGCCGGGGTCGACGAAGCCGGCCAGGAGCGAGTAGCGGTTCGGCTCCCAGAGCGCGTTCGATCCGAGCAGGATGCGGTCGTCCGCGTCGAGGACGGCGACGATGATCGCGGGGTCGGTGCGCGGGAACACCTGGTCGCCCGCGACCGGATCGCGGCGCACCCAGCCCGCGGACTCGGGCACGGTCGCCGTGCCCGTCTTCGGGGAGAACGCATGGGACGCGTGCCAGTTCAGGATCGCGAGCGCCTGGGTGAAGAGGCCGGCGTCACGGGCGCCGAGCCGGTGGCCGACCTGCCGGAGGTTCACCCAGTCGGCCTCCGCGAGATGCGCGGCGTCCTCGAGCAGCGCCGCGACGACCGGCGTGCCCTTCGGCGCATCCGGCTCGTCGTCGACGGTGCGGCCGAGGTACACGCTCACCGCGGGCCGCGGCAACGCGTCCGGTGCGAGGAAGGCGAGGCGGTCCGGCGCGGCGAGCAGCGCCTGCCCGTCGAGGATCGGCAGCACGCGTGTCGCGGGATCCGCCCACAGCGCGTCGAGGAGGCCGTCCTGCTCCCGCGCCGCGTGGTCGCGGTCGATCGCGGAACGCGAGAGCGGCAGGTCGCCGATGATCCGTGCTTCCTGGGACATGTTCGGGACCCCCGACTCGGGCGGCGTGGCTGAGCCGGTGCGCCGCGGGCGCGACCTACCCTGTCGCCATGGCTCGTTCAGCGTTCACTCTAGCCGCGCTCGCCTCGGCGGCGGTGCCGGGCCTCGACGTCCGCCAGGCCGCGCCCCTCGCCGACCCCGACTTCGACGCCGCCGTCCTCGGCGGGGCCGACGGCCGGGACTGGCTCGTCCGCGTGCCGCGCACGAAGTCCGCCGACCGCCGGCTCGAGTCCGAGCTGCGCGCGCTCGCCGCGCTGACCCCGGGCGCTCGCGCCCGGCTGCCCTTCGCCGTCACCTCGCTCGCGGGCCGCACGAAGGCGGGACCGACGTTCGTCGCCGTCACGGAGCGCTTCCCGGGCGAGGCCGTGCCCGCGACCGCCATCCCTGTCGAGCCGGAGGGCCTCGGCTACGGCATCGGCCAGGCGATCGGCGCCGTCCACCTGCTGCCGCCGACGATCGTCGCCGACGCCGCCCTGCCGATGAGCGGGCCCGCGGAGTCCCGGCGCGCCGCGATCGGCGTGCTCGACCGCACCGTCGCGACCGGGATGCTCCCCGTCGCCGTGCAGGCCCGCTGGCAGCACGCGATCGACGACGCCGATCTCTGGCAGTTCCAGGCGCGTGTCGTCGGCGGCTTCGACTCCTCGTCGTTCCTCGCGGTCGAGGACACCGTCGTCGCGCTCGAGGGGTGGCACGGTCTCGCGATCGGCGACCCGGCCGAGGACTTCAAGTGGGCCGTGCAGACGGAGCGCGTCGCGGACGCCGTGTTCTCCGGCTACTGGTCGACCGCCGGCACGGGCGACCGCCGACTGCGTCACCGCGCGGCGCTGCTCTCCGAGCTGGACCTGGGCCGCTGGCTGCTGCACGGCGTCGAGTCGAAGGCGACCGACGTCGTCGACGACGCCGTCGAGCTGCTGACGAACCTCGCCGAGCGCATCCACGGCGACATGTCCGCCCGCATCGACAGCCCGACCGCGCCGGTGCTCACGGTCGACGAGGTCGAGGACCTGCTCGACCGGACGCCGAGCCGGTAGCGGGACGCCGGCGCAGCCCGGAGCCCGCCCGTCGGGGCGCCCGGCCTACGCCTCCGCTGGTCGAAGCGATTCGATCGCCCGCCCCCAGCGCGCGAGCAGCTCGGCCTCGCCCGGCAGGGCGGCCGGCGCGTACTCCTCGCCGGCCGCGACGAAGAACGCCTTCGCGTCGATGTCCTCCACCGGCGTCCCGGTGGCCTTCGACCAGGCGAGGCGGTACAGCGCGAGCTGATAGTCGAAGGCCTCACGCTCCTCCGCGGTCCGCGGCGCCTTCCCGGTCTTCCAGTCGACGATCTCGGTCCGCCCGTCGACGGTGGCGAACACGGCGTCGATCTTGCACGGCACCGTCCTGCCTGCGAACGGCAGCTCGATCGCCCGCTCGATCGCGACCGGCTCGAGGAACGCCCAGCGCGAGTGTTCGAAGTTCGTCCGCAGCTCCGCGAGCTTCGCCTCGTCCGCCGGGGCGAGCCCGGAGAACTCATCGGCGTCGTCGGCCGACGCGTCGTCGAGGTCGAAGAGCGATTCCGCCGCGCGGGTCCGGTACCGGTCCTCAACCCAGGCGTGGAAGATCGTGCCGAGGCGGGTCGCCCGGTACGGCTGCTCGGGCATCGGCCGCAGCACCCGCTGGGCCGCGGCGTCCGGGTCGCCCACCCACTCCTTGAAGCCCGAGGCGGGGATCCGGCTCGGCGGCTCGATCGGCGCCGCCGTCCCGCGCGCCGCATGCTCGGCGAGCAGGAGGTCGAGGTCGCGCGCCCAGGACGCGTCCGCGGGCAGCACGCCGTCGGCCGCGGCGACGAGCGCTGCCGCGCGCTCGACGCGCTGCCGCCGCTCCCCCAGCGGGTCGAGCGGCCAGACCAGGTCGGCGGCGCCCGCGTCGATGGGGTTCGCATCGTGCTCGGGCGCCTCGGGCAGCGGATCGACGATCCCCAGCTCCGCGAGCCGGGCGAGGTACTCCCCGGGCTGCCGCGGTCTGGTCTGCGTCGCCCACCAGGAGCCGCTCAGCAGCAGGTCCCGCCGCGCGCGCGTGACGGCGACGTAGATCAGCCGACGCTCCTCCTCGGCGAAGCGCTCCTTGAGCGCGTCGTGGAAGGCGTCGAGCCGCTCCTTGAACTCCTTCTGGTCGGCCGCGCGCCAGCCGAGCTCGGGCAGCGCGGCGCGATCCCGGCGGAACTCGTAGGGCAGCGCCCCGAGCCGCACCCAGGAGCTGTCGGCCTTCGCCTTCGCGGGGAACTCGTCCTGCACCATCCGCGGGATCGCGACGACATCCCATTCGAGGCCCTTCGCGCCGTGCACCGTGATGAGCTGCACGGTGCCCGGCTCCGACGGCGGATCGGCCGCGCCGAGCTCGCGATCGTTCCGCATCGCCCGGTCGATCCAGTCCAGGAACGCGCCGAGCGTGCCCCGATCGTCGACCGCCGCGAAGCCCTCGGCCTCGCGGCGGAACGCGCGGAGGTTCGCTAGGCCGACGGGGGACACCTCGTTCGCGACGACCTCGACGTCGAGGCGCATGGCCTCCTCGACGTGGGCGACGAGGTCGGGCAGCGGCATGCCGACCCGGCCGCGCAGTCGCCGGAGCTCCGCGCCGAAGGCCCGCAGCCGGGCGAGACCCGCCTCCGTGAACGCCGCGAGCCGCGAGTGCCCGGCCGGAGCGTCGACGAGGAAGTCGAGCGCCTCCGCGTTCGAGGTGGCGTCCGCCGGGATCCCGGACCGCTTCCGCGCGTCCTTCACCCCGTCGGCGAGCGGCTGCTGCCGGGCGTCCCGGTCGCCGAGCCAGCGGGCGAGGTCGCGCAGCGCCTTCAGGTCCTTGACGCCGATCCGCCAGCGGGCGCCGGCGAGCAGCCGGATGAGCTCGGAGCCGGCGCCCGGATCGACGAGGACCCGGAGCTGGGCGACGAGGTCGGTGACCTCGGGCGTGCTGAGCAGTCCGCCGCCGCCGACGATGCGGTACGGGATGCCGCGGCGCGCGAGCTCGTCGCCGAAGCGCTGCATGTGCTCCCGCTTGTGCAGGATGATGGCGGCGGTCGGCGGCTCCGCGCCGTCGTCGACCGGCACCGAGAGCCGGTGGCCGAGCCAGTCCACGACCTGCTCGACCTCCTCGACGATCGTCTCGGGGTACACCGAGTCGAAGCGGCCGATCACCGGATGGTCCCGCGCGACGAGCCGCTCGACCTCGATGGGCGAGGCGGCCCGCAGCGGCTCGGCGAGCTCGTTGGCGGCGTCGAGGACGAGGGGCGGGTTCCGCCAGCTCTTCGACAGCGGATGCACCGGAACGAGCTCGGGCGTCGAGGAGAAGTCCTCGCGGAACGCGGCGAGGTTCGACGCGCTCGCCCCGCGCCAGCCGTAGATGGACTGGTTCGGGTCCCCGACCGCCATGACGCCGCGGTCGCGGAACAGCTCGGCGAGCAGGCTCGTCTGGATGACGGAGGTGTCCTGGTACTCGTCGAGGAGCACGACGCGGTGCCGCTCCCGGATCGCCTCGGCGGCGTGCGGCACCTCGCGGCAGATCCTCAAGCCGTCGGCGATCTGGTCGGTGAACTCGATCCGGCCCTGCCGCTGCTTCGCCGCCTGGTAGTGCCGGACGAGCGGCAGCAGGACGCGCAGTCCGTCGACCTTGGCCGCGGCGTCCGCCGGCGCCTCCCGCTGGTCCTTCCGGGTCGCGCCGCCCTCGGGGATCCCGCGGACGAACTCGACGAACGCCCGCCCATAGGCGTCGACCTCGTCGATGTCGGCGACATTGTCGGAGATCGCGTTGCTGAGCTGGACGACGAGCTCCGCGATCTCCGCGAGCCGCTTCTCGAGCGCCTGCAGCTCGGTCCCGCCGTGGTCGAGGACGACCTGCCGGGCGAGCCGCCACGCGGCCGCGTCGCCGAGCACCTCCGCGTCGGGGTCGCGGCCGATCGCGAGCGCATGCTCCCGGTAGATCGAGCCCGCCCAGGCGTTGTACGTCGCGACGGTCGGCGGCTCCAGCTCGGTGTCGCGCGCGAGGATCCCGGCCTGCCGCAGCCGGTCGAGCCGCTCGGCCACGCGCTGGGCGAGCTCGAGCGCCGCCTTCCGGGTGAAGGTCAGGCCGAGCACCTGATCGGGCCGCTCGACGAGGCCGTTCGCGACGAGGTGGACGACGCGGAACGACATCGTCTCCGTCTTCCCGCTGCCCGCGCCCGCCACGACGAGCGCGGGCGCGTCGACTGCGGACTCGACGACGCGCGCCTGCTGCGGCGTCGGGGGGAACACCCGCTTCGCGGGCGTGCTGAGCGCCGCGGCGAGCTCCTCATGGCTGTACCTCATCCCGCGCTCACCGCCCGCGTGATGTGCAGCCGGCAGGGACCGTTCGACCCGAAGGCCGTGCAGTGCTCGCTGACGCTCGCGACGAACGTCGCGCCGCTCATGCCCTCGGCTGCGTCCTCGATCCGGTGCCGCCAGTCCTCGAGCTCGCCCGGCTCGAGCGGCGACTGCTTCGGGCTGCGATAGTCCTGCCGCGCCATGCTCTCCGCGAGGATGATGAGCTTCGCGCCCCCGCTCTCCGCCGCACCGGCGATCGGGCCGAGGTGCTCGTCGAGGGCGCCGCTCGCGAGGGCGAGCTGATAGGCGGCGAGCTGCGGGTGGTCCTTGACCTGGCCGTCCGTCTGATGGCCGTATTCCCGGCCGGTCTTGAAGTCGATGATGACGGCGGTGCGTTCACCGTATCGCTCGATGCGGTCGAGCGTGCCGCTGAGCAGCGCGCGTCCGATCTCGAGCCGGAACCGCGTCTCGCGCGCCAGGGTCTCCGCTCCGTCGCGGGCGAGATCCCGCTGGTAGGAGACGAGGCGGCCGACGATCCGCCGGGTGCGCTCCCGCTCGAGCTCCTCGACCCAGTCCGTCTCGAACTCGAGGCCGTCGAGCGCCGCGAGCACCTCGGGCAGCACCTCCTCGGCGCTCTCGTCGGTGATGCGCTCGGCGAGCGCGTGGATGATCGTGCCGATGCTCGCTCCGAGCGTCGTCGTGTCGCCGCCGAGCTGGTCGATGGCCCAGTGCAGGGAGCAGCGCTCGTACTGCTCGATCGCAGAGGGCGAGACGGGCACCTGGGCATCGGGGTCGAAGAGCGGCTCGGTCGAGCTGAGCCCGGCCAGCCCGTACCACTCCTCGGGGGCCGCACCCGGGATCCCGGCGGCGGCGAGCGCGGCGATGCCCGAGGCGACCCCGGGGTCGCCGGTCTGGACCAGTCGGCGCCGCAGGCGGCCGGCCAGTCCCCGGAGGCTGAGCGGCGCGACCTCGTCGTCGCCCGGCGTCCGCAGCTCCTCGTCGCCGTCGAGCAGGAGGCGCAGGAGCGGCGAGGCCGCGTTCCCCTCGCTCACGACCCCGCTGCCCACGAGCTGCCGCCGCGCCCGGCCGGCCGAGGCCGCGAACATGCGCAGCTCGTCGTGGAGCACCTCGCTCCGGCGGTTCTGCGTCGAGGGGTCGGCGCCGTCGACGAGCTCGGCGAGATCTCCGGAGCCGAGCAGCGATCCGCGCACCCGCGGGTTCGGCCAGACGCCGTCCTGGAGGTCGGCGATCACGACGGTGTCGAACTCCCGGCCGAGCGCGACGGGCGGCGTGCCGACGAGCACGGCGTCGGCGACGCCCCGCGGCGCGAGCGAGTCCTCGTCGACGGTCGCGCCGAGCCAGCCGGCGAGGAACCCGCCCGGCGAGGCCTCGGGCGAGCGCTCCACGTACCGCTTCGCGGCGGTGAACAGGGTGAGCACGGCGTCGAGGTGCCGGTTCGCCTCGTCGGCCTCGATGCCGGCGCCGCGCGCGGTGCGTCCCCACTCCTCGGCGAGCCCGGAGCGGGACCAGAGGCCCCAGAGCAGCTCCTCGACGGAGGCACGGCCGGCGGCCTCGGCGCGCGCGGCGTGGATCGACTCGGCGACACGGCGCGCCCGGCGCGATGCGGCGGTGTCGACGACCTCGAAGGCGGCGGGCAGCCGCACCGCCTCGGCGAGCAGCTCGCGGGCGGCGGCGTCCCGCTCCGCCTTGAGCGCCTCGATCCGGAGGGCCGTCCGCAGCCGCCGCAGCGCGACGGCGTCGAGTCGCCCGATGCAGCTCGTGAGCAGCTCCTGCGCGCTGTCGGCATCGATCTCCGTGCGGCCCAGCGCGAGCTCGAGCCCGAGGAGCAGCCCCCGCACCGCGTAGTCCTGGCCGCGGACCTGTGCCGCGGCGCCCGCGACCGTCGGCACGTGCAGCGCGCGGAGCTCGCGGGCGAGCCGGGGCGCCGAGGCGCCGCTGCGGACGATGACCGCGAGGTCCGACCATGGCACCCCGTCGTGGACGTGCCGCTCCCGCAGCCGCCGCGCGATGTAGGCCGACTGGTCCTCGGGGCTCGCGAAGACGACCGCGCGCACCTCGCCGTCGCCGATCGCCGCGGCGGCTCGGGTCGCCGTCCCGGCCGCGCCCGCCGTCCCGGCCCCGCCCATCGCCTCGGCCGCACCGGACTCGTCGCGCGAGGACTCCGCCTCCGCCCGTCCGGTCGGCCGCGCCCTGCGCGCCCCGACCGCGTCGCCCGCGACCCCGATCCGGGACACCGTCCGGTCGACGACCTCGCGGATCCGCTCGCCGTGCCGGTGCACCGTCCCGAGCGCGAGGCGCTCCGGGGTGCGCCCGACGGCGCCCCACAGCGCGACCCCCGTGAACGCGCCCGCCTGCGAGCCGCGGAACCCGCCCGTCGCGAGGTCCGGGTCCCCGACGGCGACGAGCCGGGTGCCCCGCGCCGCGAGCGCCGCGAGGAGGCCGACGGCCCCGCGCCCGAGCTCCTGCGCGTCGTCGACGACGAGCAGCCGCAGCTCCGCGGCCGAAGCGTCGCCCGCCGCGACGAGCTCGGTCGCCCGCCGCACGACGTAGCTGGAGTCCATCGGCGTGAAGCCCGCGTACTCCGCCTCGATCGCCTCGGCGAGCCGGGGCATGAAGCGCGCCGCCGCGACCCATTCGGCCCGGCCGGCCTCGCTCCCGAGGGCCGCGAGATCCGCCGCGCGGAGCCCGCGCTCCGCGGCCCGCGCGTAGAGATCGCGCAGCTCCCCGCGGAAGGCGGGCAGTCCCCGCGTCGCGCGCCCGGCCGTCGAAGGCCAGTAGTCGTCCGCACCGGACTCGATCTCGCCCGCGAGCAGCGCGGCGATGAGCCGGTCGTGGTCGGCGCCCGAGACGTACACCGGCGGCGGCGAGCCCTCCGCCGTGAACGCCCGCGCGACGATGCCGTGCGCGAGCGAGGCGACCGTGCGCGCCATCGGCCCTGGCGTCACGACGCCGAGCCGCGCCGCGAGCCGATCGCGCAGCGCGCCGGCGGTCCGCCGGGACGCCGCGAGCACGAGCACGCCCGCCGGATCCCAGCCGCGCGCCAGCACCCGCTCGGCGACGAGCTCCACGACGGTCCGAGTCTTCCCCGTCCCGGACGCCCCGAGCACGACCGCATCGGCGTCGTCCGCCAGCACGACGACGGCCGCCTGGGACGCGTCGAGCGAGCGGGGATCCGTGGACATGCGTTCACGCTAGCGGCGACCCCGGACATCGCCGGGGCGCCCCCGCGCGAACCGCGGGCGGATGCGCGAGCCGCGGACGAAGCGGGGCCGGGAGCCCGCATTCCGCGCGTTCGCCCGCATCCCGAGCCGCCGAGCGCCCCGATCCGCCCCCAGCGAACGCGGGCGGAGCGCATCCCGCAGACGGCTACGCTGATCCCGTGGAAGTTCGGATCGGCATCGTCAACGTCGCCCGCGAGATCGGGCTCGAGTCCTCGCAGACCGCCGCGGAGGTCGAGCAGCTCCTCGCGGAGGCGCTCGCGAAGGGCGCGCCGTACGTCACGATCGCGGACGAGAAGGGGAAGAAGTTCCTCGTCCCGACCGCGGGGATCGCGTACATCGAGATCGGCGCCGAGGAGTCGCGCCGCGTCGGCTTCGTCGCCTAGCGACCGACCGCGCAGCACGCACCGGCGGAACCCGCACATGCAGATCCTCTACGCGATCGCCATCGCCGCGGTCATCGGCCTCATCGTCTGGGCCGCCGTCCCCGGCCGCGCCTCCTACGGCGCCGGCCTCGCCCCGGCCCTCGCCGCCGGCGTCGCCGCGGTCGTCTGGGCGGCGCTCACCTGGGTCGGCTGGGACTGGTCGAACCTCGCGCTCTGGCTCGCGAGCCTCGGCACCGGCCTCGTCGCCGTCCTCGTGCTCGCGCTCGTCACGCCGGGCGCCCGCCGCCGCGCCGACGACGCCTTCTTCGAGCGCGCCCGTCGCGCCTAGCGCGTTCTACGCGCTGAGCCCCAGCGCGTCCATCCGCCGCGTGTGCTGCGCGATGAGCTCCGAGAACGCCGGCTCGACGCGCTGCTCGTCCTTCGCGTCGCCGCGGCCGATGCCGAGCGCGTCGCGCGCGACGAGGAGCGTGTCGCCGAGGATGCGGCGGCCCCAGAGCGCGAGCCGCGGCGCGAGGCGCGCGTTCTCCGCCATCGCCTCGGCGAGCAGGCCCGCGAGGGCCGCATCGGCCGGGCGCGCGCGGTAGGCGTCGCGGACGCGGACGGCGAGCTCGCCGGGCAGGCCGGAGGCGAGCGACTCGAAGAGGTCGTCGAGGAACCCGCCAGCGAGGTGGCAGGTGAGCGCCGTCTCGTACCAGTCGTTGCCCTGCGTGAGGCGCTGGAAGCGGTCGACGACGCCGCGGTGCTGCTCGAGGGCGGCGCCGGCGTCGACGCCGAGGGCGTTCAGCTCCCGCATGACGGCGGCATGGCGGGCGAGGGACGCGGCTGACGCCTCGGCGAGCACGGCCTTCGCGGTCGTGGTGGGCGCGATCGTGACGGTGCGGGCGAGATTCTCGAAGATCGTGAGCTGGATGTACGCGGCCCGCGCGAGGAACTCCTCCGGCTCCGGCGTGAACGCCTGCAGGTCGATGCGGGTCGCCGGCGCGGACTCGTCGCGCGACTTCAGCCGCGGCGCTGCCGCGGTCCTCCGGCGACGCCAGAACCACTCGACCACGGGGAGCAAGCCTAGCCGGGCGACCGCCGGGGTCCGAGTGCATTCCGCTGGTAGAATGTTCGGGATTCCGGCAGAACGGGATCAGGCGCCCGGAGTCAGGACAGGGCGCACCATCCGATCCGGGAGAGCGCGTTCCGCGCCCCGGGCTGACCCGACAGGCACATATCCCGTGACGTTCGCTTCCCTCGACATCGATCAGGACATCGTCGAGGCGCTCTCGGCCAATGGCATCATCGAGCCGTTCCCGATCCAGGCGCAGACCATCCCCCTCGGCCTCACCGGCCAGGACATCATCGGCCAGGCCAAGACCGGCACCGGCAAGACGCTCGGCTTCGGCCTCCCGCTCATCCAGCGGCTCGGCCAGGATCCGGCACCGGGCGTGAAGGCGCTCGTCGTCGTCCCGACGCGCGAGCTGTGCATCCAGGTCGCCGAGGACCTCGAGATGGCGACCTCGAACCGCCCGACGAAGGTCGTCGCCATCTACGGCGGCAAGGTCTACGACGAGCAGGTCGCCGCGCTGAAGGACGGCGCCCAGATCGTCGTCGCGACCCCCGGCCGCCTCATCGACCTGAACTCGCAGCGGCTCCTCGACCTCAGCCACATCGAGACGATCGTCCTCGACGAGGCCGACAAGATGCTCGACCTCGGCTTCCTGCCGGACATCGAGAAGATCTTCGCGAAGGTGCCGGAGGCGCGGCACACCATGCTGTTCTCCGCGACGATGCCCGGCCCGATCGTCGCGCTCGCCCGTCGCTTCATGAACCGCCCGATCCACATCCGCGCGACGGACCCGGACGAGGGCAAGACGCAGGCGAACATCAAGCACGTCATCTACCGAGCCCACTCGCTCGACAAGGACGAGGTCATCGCGCGCATCCTGCAGGCGGAGGGCCGCGGCAAGACGGTCATCTTCACCCGCACGAAGCGCGCCGCGGCGAAGCTCGTCGAGGAGCTCTCGGACCGCGGCTTCCCCGCGGTGGCCGTGCACGGCGACCTGAGCCAGGAGCAGCGCGAGCGATCGATGGCGTCGTTCCGCTCGGGGAAGAAGGAGATCCTCATCGCGACCGACGTCGCGGCCCGCGGCATCGACGTCGACGACGTGACCCACGTCATCAACCACACGGTCCCCGACGACCCGGACACCTACCTGCACCGCGCCGGCCGCACGGGCCGCGCCGGCAAGACCGGCATCGCGGTCACCTTCGTCGACTGGGACGACCTGCACAAGTGGCGCCTCATCGACAAGGGCCTCGAGATGAACGTCGGCGAGCCGGCGGAGACCTACAGCTCCTCCCCGCACCTCTACACCGACCTCGACATCCCGGCCGGCACGAAGGGCCGCCTCGTCACCGCGCCCGTGTCGGAGAAGCCGGCGCGCAAGCAGCGCGAGCCGCAGCGGGCCACCGAGGCCGCCGCCG
>JAGIAU010000179.1 GCA_017744755.1 Microbacteriaceae bacterium | reverse complement strand
GGATATCCCCGAAGGGGAGTACGGTGCGGGCCACGTCGACGTCTGGGACCACGGGACGTACGCAGCGGAGAAGTGGCGCGACGACGAGGTCATCGTGACGCTGCATGGGGCCCCCGACGGCGGCCTCGGCGGCGTGCCGGCGAGGGTCGCCCTGATCCGCACCGACCGGGACGACGGGAAGGACTGGCTGCTGCACCGGATGGAGCCCGCCGGGCCGACGCGACGGGACTGGCTTCCCATGCTCGCCACGCTCGGCGACGCCGACCGCCCGCCGACCGGTCCGGACCTCGCGATCGAGCCGAAGTGGGACGGGTACCGCGCCCTCGCGTTCGTCCATGACGGCGAGACGGAGCTGCGCACCCGGAACGGGCTCGACACGACGGCGGCCTATCCGGAGCTCCCGGCTCCCATCGCGGCGGCCGTCGCGGGGCGCGATGCCGTCCTCGACGGCGAGATCGTCGCCTTCGACGACCGCGGGCGGCCGGACTTCGGCCTGCTCCAGCAGCGCGCCCGGCTGCGCCGCCCGAGCGAGATCGCACAGGCCGTGCGCGACGCGCCCGTCCACTTCGTGGCCTTCGACCTGCTCGAGCTCGACGGGGAGGACCTCGCACGGCTGCCGTACCGCGAACGGCGCGTCCGCCTCGAGGCGGCGGTGCGCGACGCGGCCCCCGTGCTGCGCTCGCCGCTCCTCGAGGGCACCGTCGGCGAGGCGCTCGACCGGGTCCGGGAGCTCGGCATCGAGGGCGTCGTCGTGAAGGATCCCGAGGCCCGCTACACGCCGGGCCGCCGCACCCGAGCCTGGATCAAGCTCAAGCTCCACCGGACCCAGGAGGTCGTCATCGCCGGCTGGCGGCCCGGACGGGGGAGCCGCGGCGGCGGGATCGGCTCGCTGCTGCTCGGGATCCCCGAGGAAGGCGGGCTGCGATACGTCGGCCGGGTCGGCACCGGCTTCGACGAGCGCGCGCTCGCCGAGCTCGGCCGGCTCACGCGTCCGCTCGCACGGCGCACGAGCCCGCTCGTCGGCGTCCCGGCGGCGGACGCCCGGGACGCGCACTGGGTGACGCCGCGGCTCGTCGGGGAGGTCGAGTACGCGGAGCGCACTCGGGACGGCCGGCTGCGACAGCCGACCTGGCGCGGCCTGCGGCGGGACAAGGCCGTCGCGGACGTGCGGACGGAGTGAGCCGGATCGGGGCGGCGAGCCGACCCGCCCGAGCGGCGCCGAGGCGGACACCGCGGCGAGGCCCGCGCCGATCGAGGCCGTGTTCACGACGGAGCCGCGGCCGCGCGCGATCAGGCCGGGCGGCACATGCATGCTCGACCCAGGCTCTCACCTGCGCGACGAGGAGGACGTTCGCGCTTGCTCCATCGCGAGATCGGCGCCGCTCACCATAGACCCGCGAGCGAGCGCGACGGCGGGCTATCGCGGCGTCGTGTTCTCGCGCCAGAATGAAGCCGACGGATCTTCTTCCCGCTAGGAGGCGCGCGATGACGACGAACACACCCGGCCCGGTCAATCAGGCCGTTCGCAGCATCTGGTGGCTGGTGCTGATCCGCGGCATCCTGCTCGTGGTGCTCGGCGGGCTCATGCTGTGGGAGACGGCGATCGCCGTGTGGGCGATCGTGCTCACCCTCGGCGTCTACGCGATCGTGGACGGCATCTCGGTCATCGTCGCGGCGATCGGGGCGCGCAGGACGTACTCCTCCTGGGGCTGGCTGATCGCCCAGGGCGTCCTCCAGACGATCGCCGGCGTCCTCATCGTCGCGCTCCCCGGGCTCGCCGCCGGCGTGCTCGCCCTCGTGTTCCTCTGGTTCCTCGTCTTCTCGCTCATCGCCGGCGGCGCCATGGCCATCGCGTCCGCGGTGCGGCAGCGCGGCGGCGGCCGCGGCTGGGCGCTCGCCGCGGGCATCGTCGACATCGTGTTCGGCATCCTCGTCGCGATCCTCGTCATCACCTCGCCGATCGCGGCGATCGGCGCGGCGGTGTGGGTGCTCGCGATCGCGGCGATCGTCTTCGGCATCATGCTCATCGTCATGGCGTTCCGCGTCCGCCGCGGCGCGCTCACCGTCGCAGACCGGATCGACGAGGCGCTGAGCGCGCCGTAGGGGTCGACCCCGCGACGGCGGATGGTATGACGATCTGACGCGCGCTAGCATGCCGTCATCCGTGAGATCACGGGCGGCGGGGTCCGCTTCGCACTCGACACGACCGCGGTCGCGAGCGTGTTCACCACCATGATCGACGCGCTCGCGCCCGCCGGCCACGCCGGTGAGATCGGCGCGGCGAAGGCGGGCACGATCGGCGGGATCGACCTCGGCACGACGCTCGGCAAGGGCGTGACCGTCTCGTTCATCCTCGAGGGCGACGCCGTGCCGCAGCTCTTCATCCCGGAGCTCATCGAGCTGTGGCAGGGCGGCGCGTTCCCGTTCCACCGGCTCGTCCGGCAGTACTCCTTCGCCGAGATCAACCCGGCCTTCGAGGACTCGGAGCGCGGCCGCACGCTCAAGCCGGTCGTCGTGTTCTAGCTAGCTCCGGGACAGGATGAACGCGCCGCGGCAGGACCGCAGGGGGCGCCGCGTCCTGTCCCGGCGCCCGCGTCCTGCCCCGGCGCGGGGACCCGCTGCCCGGCGCGTCCGGCACGCCGCGCACCCGAGACGGCAGACTGATCGAGTGCTCCCTCGCTTCCTCCGCCCGCCCGTGGCCTGGCTGTCCCGCACCCGGCTGTTCCGCTGGATGGGCCCGAGGATCATGCCCGGCCTGGAGCGCGTGACGAGCGTCTTCAACCACGGCCGCACGCCGCTGTCCGGCGCCCTCGTGCCGTCGCTCGTGCTCCACACGACCGGGGCGAAGACGAGGGAGCCGCGGCGCACCGAGCTCATGTACTGCCCCGACGGCGCGGACATGCTCGTCACGGGCAGCAATTTCGCGGGGGAGCGCCACCCCGCCTGGACCGCGAACCTCGCCGTGCACCCCGAGGCGGTCGTCGAGGTGCGCGGACGGCGCATCGAGGTGCTGGCGAGCCGCGTCCCGGAGGCGGAGCGGGAGGCGACCTGGGTCAAGCTCGAGGCGAACTGGCCCGGCTACCGCAAGTACGAGCGCGCGGCGGGCCGCGAGCTGCGGATCTTCCGGCTCACGCCGCGCTAGCCAGGGGCGCGCCCTCAGCCGAGGTGCACGGCGGCCGGCGCGGCGCTCGCCCCGGGCCGCCGGATGAAGAACGCGAGGACGACGATCGCGATCGCCGCGCCGGCCGCCGCGATGAGCGCGCCGTGCGT
Organism: Microbacteriaceae bacterium; assembly: GCA_017744755.1. Classification (GTDB taxonomy): domain Bacteria; phylum Actinomycetota; class Actinomycetes; order Actinomycetales; family Microbacteriaceae; genus 73-13. Next base: position 990 of record JAGIAU010000179.1, on the reverse strand, counting down.
GCCGGCGGCGACCGCTTCGGGAGCGGGAGCCTGCCCGTCGGGCACGACGCCGCGGCCGAGCGAGTAGATGACCATGAACACCGAGGTGCCGAGCGCCCCCGCGATCTGCTGCACCGTCCCGATGCCGGCGCTCGCGTAGGTGGTGAAGCGCGGCGCGACCCCCGCCATCGCGACGGTGAAGAGCGGGGAGAAGAGCAGCGCGAGCCCGGCGCACAGCACCATGTAGAGCACGAGCACGGTCCACTTCGAGGCGTCCGGCGTCAGGAGGTAGGCCATGAGCCAGAGCGCGCCCGCGGCGACGAACGCGCCGGGGATGACGAGCGGCCGCGGGCCGACACGGTCGTAGAGGGCGCCGACGACCGGTCCCGCGAGTCCCATCAGGAGGCCGCCCGGCATGACGAGGAGGCCGGACTCGAGCGCGTTCGCCCCCAGTCCCTCCTGGATGTAGAAGGGCAGGAGCGTGAGCGTGCCGAAGAGGATCGCGTTCATCACGACCATGGTCAGGACCGCCCAGGAGAACGCGCTCGAGGTGAAGATCCGCAGGTCGATGAGCGCCGCGTCGGTGCGCTGCAGCACGAGCTGGCGCCACACGAACGCCCCGAGCGCGGCGAGGCCGAGCGCGAGCGTCGCCCACGGCGGCGACTGCTCGTGGTCGGCGACCTGGTCTCCGAGGGTCGAGAGCCCGTACACGAGCCAGCCGAAGGCGAGGATCGAGAGCACGACGGAGAGCACGTCGACGGGGACGCGGGCCGTCTCCGTGACGTTCACCATGCGCCAGACCCCGAGCAGCAGCGCGACGACGCCGAGCGGCAGCACGATGAGGAAGAGCGCGGACCACGGCAGCGCGTTGATGATGAGGCCGCCGACGAGCGGGCCGAGCACGGGCGCGACCGACATGACGACGCTGATGAGGCCCATCATGGCGCCGCGCCGCGAGGCCGGGACGAGCGTCATGATCGAGGTGAGCAGGAGCGGCGTCATGACCCCCGT
>JAGIAU010000178.1 GCA_017744755.1 Microbacteriaceae bacterium | reverse complement strand
GCGCTACCTTGCCGATCTGCTTGAGGTAGTCCTTGACGGGGTCGGCGGTCGCGCCGGTGATCTGCGTCGACTGCAGCGGGACGTCGTCCTCGTCGTCGACGAGGCTCAGGCGGATCGCGCCGGTCGGGAGCTCCTCGTCCTTGCCGGTCGACTTCGACTCGTCCTCGTCCTCGTCGGCGTCCTCCGCCTCGCCCTCGACGACTTCGGCGCCCTCGACGACGGCCTCGACGACGACGGCCTCGACGACCGCCTCGTCGTCGAGCTCCTCCTCGTCCTCGAGCTCCTCGTCCTCGAGCTCCTCGTCCTCATCGGAGGAGGCCTTGCCGCGGCCGCGGGCCGGAGCCTTCGCCGCCTTCGGGGCCTGCTCGTCCGGGCCGGTCGCAGGAGCGGCCTTCTTGGCCGGCGCCTTCTTCGCGGCGGGCGCGGCAGACGCAGCGGTCGCGAGGCCGGCATCGGCGGTCGCGACGCCGGCATCGGCGGTCGCGACGGCCTTCCTGGCGCGCGCCTTCGGGGCGGCGGCCTCCTCGATCGGGGCCTCCGCCACCGCAGTCTTGGTCCTCGCCATCGTCATCCTCCAGGGTGTCGCGGGCACGAGTAGGACCCTTGTCAAGTCCGCCGCGCGCTGCTCACGCGCTGCGGACAGCCTGAAAGGGTCCGGTCGTCTATTCTCGCACATCCCCCTGAATGCTCCCGACCGCCGCGCCGCGTTCAGTGGATGGAACGCTCCGGCCGCGCCGAATGTTCCGCCGACCGCCGCTTCCAGGCCCGGGCCGCCGCCACCCAGAGCGGGGCGACGGTGATGCCCTCCTCCTCGCGGAGCGTTCTGCGCATCCGGCGACGGAGCCGCAGGATCTGCCAGACGCCGACGAGGATGACCGGGAACTGGGCGATGAAGGCGATGCGGAAGGAGTCGAGCGCGTAGAGCGCCGTGAGGGGGTCGCCGCCCGAGCGGTCGCGCAGCAGATCGAGCAGCACGCCGACGCCGAACATGATGACGAAGCTCGCGAGGAAGCCGCCGACGTTCACGACGCCGTTCGCGGAGCCCTGCGAGCGGGCGGGATTGTAGGTGCGGGCGTAGTCGAAGCCGATCATGCTGCCCGGGCCGCCGACCGTCATGGCGGCGAGGAGCACGATGAGCAGCCACAGCGGCGGCGGTCCAGGCCAGCACAGCACGACGATCCAGACGAGGACGATCGCACCGACGATGGCGAGCGAGATGTTGCTGCGACGGAACGGGAATCGGGCCGACAGGATGCCGAGCGCCGGGCCGACGATCGCCGACCAGACGACCACGCCCGTGAAGAGCAGCGTCGCGAGCGCCGGGCTCAGCCCGGCCGCGACCGTGAGATAGGGGAACCCCCACAGCAGCATGAACATCGTGAGGCTCGGCTGCAGCGTGAAATGCGTCCAGAAGCCGATCTGCGTGCCCGGCCGCCGCAGGGCCTCGAGCACATGCGAGATCGTCTGCGCGAGGCCGAGCCGATGCGGCTGGAACGGGTGCGGCGCCTCCCCCGCGCTCGCCGTCGCGACGAGCACCGCGAGACCGCCGAGGACGGAGAGCGCTGCGGCGCTCAGGAAGGCGGGCAGCCAGCCGGGACCGTGGAGGAGCAGCAGGAAGGGGAACGCGCTGAGGATCTGGCCGATCTGGCCGATCTGCGCGAACACCTGGCTCAGGATCGGGACGCGGCGCGGCTCGAACCACATCGCGACCATCCGGATGCCCGCGATGAACGTCATCGCATCGCCGGCGCCGACGAGCACCCGCCCGACGACCGCGAGCCCGAAGTCCTGCGACACGCCGACGAGCACCTGGCCGAGCGCCATGAGCGCCGCGCCGGCGACGAGCGGCAGGCGCGGGCCGAAGCGGTCGATGAGGACGCCGACGGGGATCTGCAGCGCCGCATAGACGACGATCTGCGCGACCGAGAGCATCGAGAGCACGGAGGCGGCCACCTCGAAGCGCTGCGTCGCCTCGACGGCGGCGACGCCGAGCGAGGAGCGCTGCATGACCGCGGCGAGGTACGTCAGGCACGCGGCGGCGTAGACGACGCCGGGCGCCCAGCGCCGGACGCGCGCCGCGGTCGGCGCGCCGGAGCCCGAGGTCACGTCAGCGACCCGGGCTCCCCCTCGTCCCGTCGGATCGCGAGGAACTTCTGCAGCTCCTCGGCGATCTCGTCGGCGGTCGGCAGCTCCCCCTCGCTGTCGGTGAGCTGCGAGGGCAGCGGGTTCTCCTCCAGGTAGGAGTCGTGACGGCGCTCGAGGGACTCGATGAGCCGCTGGAGCTCCTGGTTGCTCGTCACCTGCTCCTCGATGCGGCCGAGGAAGTCACGACCCTCCTCGCGCAGCTCGTCCGTCGGGAAGACGAGGCCGGTCGCCGTCGTGAGCGACTCGAGCGCGGTGACGGCGGCTGCGGGGTAGGTCGTGTCGCCGAGGTAGTGCGGGACGAGGATGACGAAGCCGGCGACCGAGTGGCCCGCCTCCTGCAGCCGGTACTCCAGCAGGTGCATGGCCGTGCCGGGGAGCTGCGTCGTCGGCCGCCAGATCGACATCGCCTCGGTGAGCTCGGCGCGGTTGCCGCTCACCGTCACGCGGATCGGACGGGTGTGCGGCACCGGCATGGGGATCGCGTGCACCCAGGTGGTGCGGGCCACGCCGAGGCGGTCGATGAGGCCCATGACGGCGGCGGAGAACCGCTCCCACTGCAGGTCCGGCTCGTAGCCGGTGAGCAGCAGGAACTCCTTGCCCAGCTCGTCGGCGACGAGGTGCAGGGCGAGGCGCTGCGGGTGGAACTCCGTGAGATGCGTCTCCTCGAAGGTCATGACCGGCCGGCGCGAGCGGTAGTCGAGCAGCTCGTCGTTGTCGAAGAGGACGAGCTCCGTGGCGTCGAGCTCCTCGAGCAGATGCTCGCCGAGCTGCGTCACGACCGCCCCCGCATCGGCGAAGCCCGTCAGCCCCGCGATCAGGTCGAGGCCGCGCGGGACCGACGCCAGGTCGCCCACGACCTCGAAGACGGTTTCCGGATCGCGCACGTCTCCAGCCTACGCGGGGGCGTTCCACCGCCTCCCCGCGGGAGAACGCCCAGAGCGAACACGCCTCCGCGCGCCTCCATAGGATTGACGCGTGACGGTGCCGGCGCTCTCCCTCTCCCCGCTTCCCGCTGCCGAGGCCGATGGCGACGTGCTCGTCCTCGGCGTCGCCAAGGGCAAGGAGGGTCCCGAGCTCGTCCCCGCCGGAGCGGTCGCCGGCCTCGATGCGCTGCTCGCCGCCGTCGGCGCGACCGGCGCCGCCGACGAGCTCACGCGCCTGCCCGGCGCGGGCGTCGCCGCCGGATCGATCGCGCTCATCGGCCTCGGCTCCGGGGATCCGGACGCGAACGCGCTGCGCCGCGCGGCAGGCGCGGCGACGCGGCAGCTCCGCGGCCTCGCCACCGTCGTCCTCGGCCTGCCGTTCGACGACGACGAGCAGGCCGCTGCGCTGCTCGAGGGCGCGGCGATCGGCGCCTACGCCTTCGACGCGTTCCGCTCGAAGGCCGACGAGACGTCCGCCCCTGCCTCGGCCGTCGTCCTCGCCGGCGCCGCGGGGATCTCGGACACCGTCGTGGAGGCGGTGCTCGCGACGGCCTCGGGCGTTCATCTCGTCCGCGACCTGACGAACACGCCGCCCAACGCGCTCACCCCGGAGACCCTCGCGGCGCGCGCCGTGGAGCTCGTCGAGGCGACCGCGGCGGCCGGCGCGCCGATCAGCGCGCGCGTGCTGGGGCCGGACGAGCTCCGCGCCGAGGAGTACGGCGGCATCCTCGGCGTCGGGCAGGGCTCCGTGCACCCGCCGCGCCTCGTCGTCGTCGAGTACCGGCCGGCCGGCGCCACCGCGCACCTCGCACTCGTCGGCAAGGGCATCACCTTCGACACCGGCGGCCTCTCGCTCAAGCCCGCCGCCTCCATGGTCGGCATGAAGTACGACATGACCGGCTCCGCGACGGTCCTCGCAGCCGCCGTCGCCGCCGCCCGGCTGGGAATCCAGACGGCCGTCACGGCGTTCATGTGCATCGCAGAGAACATGGCAGGCAGCAGCGCGATGCGACCGAACGACGTCATCACCATTAAGGGTGGCACGACCGTCGAGGTGCTCAACACCGACGCGGAGGGGCGGCTCGTCCTCGGCGACGGCATCGCCGCCGCGAGCCGCGAGCACCCGGATGTCATCGTCGACGTCGCCACGCTGACCGGCGCCATCACGGTCGCCCTCGGCACGAGGCACGCAGGTGTCATGGGCGACGACGGGGCGGTCGCCGACTTCCTCGC
>JAGIAU010000177.1 GCA_017744755.1 Microbacteriaceae bacterium | reverse complement strand
GTCATCGCGGGCGTGTCGCCGACGATGCGGCCGTCGGCCAGCCGGACGATGCGGTCGGCGTGCGAGGCGGCGACGGGGTCGTGCGTCACCATCGCGATCGCCTGGCCGTACTCGCCGGACGCGGCGCGCAGCAGCGCGAGCACCTCGCGACCGGTCGCGGAGTCGAGGGCGCCGGTGGGCTCGTCCGCGAAGACGATCGCCGGTCGCGTCGCGAGCGCCCGGGCGATCGCGACGCGCTGCTGCTGGCCGCCGGAGAGCTCCGACGGGCGGTGGCGCAGCCGGGCGGCGAGGCCGAGCGACTCGACGAGGTGGTCGACCCACGCCTGCTCGTCGGCGGTGAGGCGGCGGCCCTCCAGCTCGAACGGGAAGCGGATGTTCGCGAGGACGTCGAGCGTCGGCACGAGGTTGAAGGACTGGAACACGAAGCCGACGCTGCGGCGCCGGACGAGAGTGAGCTCGCGATCGTTCCGGCCCGTGATCTCCTGGTCGCCGATCCAGGCGCGCCCGGACGTCGGCGAGAGCAGGCCGGCCATCACATGCATGAGCGTCGACTTCCCGGAGCCGCTCTGGCCCATGATGGCGGTGAACGCGCCGCGCTGAAGGCCGAGGCTCACGTCGTCGAGGGCGGTGACGGCGGCCGGGCCGGTCCCGTAGGTCTTGCTGAGGCCGGTGACGCGGGCGGCGAGGCCGAGGTCGGATGGTTTCGTCTGCATGCCTCCGACGCTACGGACCGGGAGCGGGCTCCGCGTCGCCCGCCAGGACGAAGCGCGTCATCCTCCGGGATGACCCGGTCTCTCGGGTCGGGCGGCGCACGGCACGCGTCGGGATCTCGAGAGACCGGCTTCAGACCAGCCCGTGCTCGTGCGCGAACACGACGAGCTGCACCCGGTCCCGCAGTCCGAGCTTCGCGAGCACGCGCGACACATGCGTCTTCACCGTCGTCTCGGACACGAACTCGCGCTGCGCGATCTCGGCGTTGCTGAGGCCGCGGGCCGCGAGCTGGAAGATCTCACGCTCCCGCTCGGTGAGGGCGCCGAACGCCGTCGGCGGCGGAGTGACGGCGCGGCCGCCGAGGTGCTCGAAGAGCGCCGCCGTCGCGCTCGCCGCGACCACCGCGGAGCCGGCGTGCACCGTCCGGACGGCGGCGAGCAGGAAGTCCGGCTCGGCGTCCTTGAGCAGGAACCCGCTCGCTCCGGCCCGGATCGCCCGCACCGCCGCCTCGTCGAGGTCGAAGGTCGTCAGCACGACGACCCGCGTCGGCCCGCCGGCCGCGACGATGCGTCGCGTCGCCTCGATGCCGTCCATCACGGGCATCCGGAGGTCCATGAGGACGACGTCGGGCGCCGTCCGCGCCACCACGTCGACGGCGGAGGCGCCGTCCGCCGCCTCGCCGAGGAGCCGGAGGTCCGGCTGCGACTCGATGAGCATGCGGATGCCGGCCCGGAAGAGCGCCTGGTCGTCGACGATGACGACGCCGATCGCCGGCAGGGCGGCCGCGGGCGCGTTCACGCCGTCGCCTCCGCCCGCTCGAAGGGCAGCTCCGCGGTCACGACGAACGCATCGCCGTCCGGCCCGGCCGCGGCCGTGCCGCCGGCGAGTCGCGCGCGCTCCTGGATCCCGAGCAGGCCATGCCCCGGCTCGCCCGGCTGGGCGCCGGACCGGAGCGCGGAACGCACCTCGATGCGCGCGTTCGTCCCGCTCCATCGCACCGCGACGCGGACGGGACGTGCCCGGTCGCCGTGGCGCAGCGCGTTCGTGAGCGACTCCTGCACGATGCGGTAGAGCGCCAGCTGCGTGCCGGCCGGGACCTGCTCCGGCGCGGGGTCGGCGACGGCCTCGACGTCGAGGCCGGCCTCGCGGAGCTGGTCGAGGAGCGGACCGAGCTCGGCGAGGCCGGGCTGCGGGAGCTCGCCCTGCCGGTGGCGCAGCCGCTCGAGCAGCACGCGGACGTCGACGAGCGCCTCCCTGGCGACGCCCGACACGGTCTCGAGCGTCTCCTTCGACCGGTCGCCCGGCGTGCCGGCGAGATAGCGGGCGCCGTCGGCCTGGGCGACGATGACGGCGAGCGAGTGGGCGACGACATCGTGCATGTCGCGCGCGATCCGGCCGCGCTCCTGCTCGGCCACGGCCTCGCGCGCGGCCTCCGCCGCAGCCTCCCGGTCGGCGCGGGCGCGGCGCAGCGTCGCGGTGAGGAATCCGAACGTCCAGCTCAGCACGAGCGTCACCAGCGCGCCGATCAGCACGACGATGACGACCGTGAGCGCGCCGGGCGGGCGCGGGTCCGTCACGAGCGGCGGGAGGCCGAGGTAGAGGCCCGCGACGGCCGCGCCGGCGATCGCCGAGACGAGGCCGGCGATCCGGACCCGACGATCGGCGCTCGCGCCCGCCGCGAAGAGGACCGCGAGGACGACGACGTCGGCGGCGATCACCGGGAGCTGCGCGAGCATCTGCGCGATGGCGGCGATCCAGGCGAGGCCGAGCGCCCAGGCCGGCCGCCAGGGCGCGAGGCCGAGCGCGGCGGACATGCCGAGCGCGACGCCGACGGCGACCCACTGCGAGCCGTCGTGGATCCCGACGAAGGCGGCCGACAGCGGAGCGAGGAGGAACGCCGCGACGAACGCGACGAGCGTGCCGGTCAGCAGGCGCACCCTGCGGGTCGAGCGTTCCACCCTGCAACGCTATTCGGCCGAGCCGGGACGGCGCCCGGTCGCTCGGGGAAGATCATCCTCCGGGATGAGGCGGTCCCCGGTGTCAGTCCGTGCTCGCGCAGTCCTCGCACAGGCCGACGAGCTCGGAATGATCCGGCTCGAGGCGGAACAGGCGCGCGCGGCCGAGCCGCTCGACCGCGGTCTGCAGCGAGTCCGCCGGCAGCACGACGATGCGATCGCATGCACGGCAGCGCGCGTGCAGGTGCTCGTGGCCGGTCGGCGTGACGGCGAGGTGATAGGCCGTGCCGCCGCCCGTGTGCATCGACGTCGCGATCCCGAGCTCGGCGAGCCGCTCGACGGTCCGGTACACGGTGGCGCGGTGCACGTCGGGGAGCGCGGCGGCGAGCTGTTCGGCCGTCGCATGCGCGTGCTCCGCGGCGAGCGCGTCGAGGACGGCGCGGCGCGGGGCGGTGACCCGCTCCCCCAGCTCATGCAGCAGGGCGAGGGCGCTCGTGACGGCGTCGGCGGACGCATGGTCGTGGAGCTCCGCATGGGAGTCCTTGCCGTGGGTCAGCGTGCCATGCACGTGCACCATCGTGGCGGCCGGCCTCGGCCGGCTCAACCCCGGAGCTTGTGCGATGCGACTCAGTCGCAGTAGCGTCCGGGCATGCGACTCGACGCGTCCGGCGCGCGGACCCTCGTCCTCATGGGCGCGGTCATCGTCGCGCTGTTCGTCTCCGGCTTCGCGCTGCTGGCCGCGGCCGTCCCCGGGCGGTACGCGATCGAGGGCAGCGGCGGTCACGGCGTCTTCGGCTGGGCCACCGGCCTGCTCGCGCTCACGCTCGGGATCCGGCACGCCTTCGACGCCGACCACATCGCCGCGATCGACAACACGACGCGGAAGCTCGCCGCCGACGCCGCCACCGGGAACGGCCGCCCCGGCGCCCGGCCGCTCGCCGTCGGGTTCTTCTTCTCCCTCGGCCACTCCACGATCGTGTTCGTCATGGCGGTCGTGCTCGGCCTCGGCATCGGCGCATTCAACGCCCAGGTGCAGGACGACGGCTCCGCGCTCCACCGCGTCACCGGCGTCGTCGGCCCGACCGTGTCCGGCCTGTTCCTCGTCCTCATCGGGGTCATCAACATCCTGGTGACCGTCGGGATCGTGCGCGTGTTCCGCCGGATGCGCGCGGGCGAGTTCGACGAGGCCGGATTCGAGCGGGAGCTCGCCAAGCGGGGCCTGCTGAACCGGCTGTTCGGCCGGGTCGCGGACCGGATCGACAGCTCGTGGAAGATCTACCCGCTCGGGGCGCTCTTCGGCCTCGGCTTCGACACGGCGACCGAGGTGACCCTGCTCGTGCTCTCGGGCGCCGCCGTGCTCGGGGGCCTGCCGTGGTGGGCGGTGCTGTCGCTGCCGCTGCTCTTCGCCGCCGGCATGTGCCTCTTCGACACGGTCGACGGCGTGCTCATGAACTACGCCTACGGATGGGCGTTCATGACGCCGGCCCGGAAGGTCTACTACAACGTCGTGATCACCGTCATGTCGGTGCTCGTGGCGCTCGTCATCGGCCTCTTCGAGCTGGCGAGTGTGCTCGCCGGCGAGCTCGGCTGGCACCTCGCCGCCATCGACTGGTTCGACGGCCTCGACTCGCTCGGCTGCATCGTCGTCGGCACGCTCGTCGGCACCTGGCTCGTCGCGGTGCTCGTGTGGCGGCTCGGACGGTTCGAGGAGCGGCTCGGCGGCCCGGGCGGCGCCGCCCCCGGCGCGGCCGGCGCCACGG
>JAGIAU010000176.1:1961-4430 GCA_017744755.1 Microbacteriaceae bacterium | reverse complement strand
GACCTGCTGCTCGCGATCTCGGAGCACACGCGAGCCGACTTCATCGAGCACCTCGCGATCCCGGCCGACCGCGTCGTCGCCGTCGGCACCGGCGTCCCGGCGCGCTTCTCCCCCGCACCGGACCGTGCGGCCGCCATCCGAGCCGCCGTCGAGTCCGTCCCCGGGCTCCGCGCCGGCTTCGCGATGTACACGGGCGGCTCGGATGCGCGGAAGAACGTGGAGGGCCTGCTCGCCGCGTGGGCCCTCGTCGATCCGGCGCTGCGCGCGCGGCACCAGCTCGCCGTCGTGTTCAAGCTGCACGGCACCCACGGCGAGCATCTCGCCCGCGTCGCCGAGGAGCTCGGGGTGGCGGACGACGTCGTCTTCACCGGCTTCGTCGACGACGACGTGCTGCTCGCCATGTACCGGTCGACCGACCTCTTCGTCTTCCCGTCGCTCTACGAGGGCTTCGGCCTCCCCGTGGCGGAGGCGCTCGCCTGCGGCGCGGTGAGCATCGCGAGCGACACCTCGTCGCTGCCCGAGGTGCTGCCGGACCCCGACGCCCGCTTCGACCCGAAGGACCCGACCGCGATCGCCGCGGCGATCACCAGGGGCCTGACCGAGTCGGCGTTCCGCGAGCGAGCGCTGCGCACCGCGCAGGCGGTCGACCACTCGTGGGAGGGCGTCGTCGCGGCGACGGAGCGCGCCTACGGCTCGCTCGCCGCGCGCCTGCGCTGACCGGTCCCGGTTCAGCGCATGCGGCGCATCGGCATGAGCTCGAGCAGCCGGACCGTGATGCGGTCCCAGTCGTAGAGCCGGACGGCGTCGGCGCGGTTCGTCGCCGAGATCCGGGCGAACGCCTCCGGGTCGTCGGCGAGGGCGCGGATCGCCGCGGCGAAGGCGGCCGCGTCGTGCGGCTCGACGAGGACGCCGTTGCGGTCGTCGACGACGACGTAGGGCACGCTCGTCGTCGAGGCGGCGACGATCGGCAGGCCCGCCGCCATCGCCTGGGCGAACATGACGCCGAAGGTCTCCGACATCGTGTGCGTCACGAACAGGTCGGAGGCCTCGAGCAGCGCCGGGACGTCCTCGTCGGGCACGAAGCCCGCGAACTCGACCGCGTCCCCGAGCGGGCGGGCGCGCTCCTGCAGCGCCTCGCGCTCCGGCCCCGTGCCCGCGATCGTGAGCCGGTACCTGCCCGGCTCGGCCGCCTCCAGCAGCTCGAGCGCGTCGAGGACGATGTCGACGCGCTTGAGCCCGACGAGCCGCTGCAGGGCGACGAGCCGCACGGGCCGCCCGACGGGGCCGGTCCGGGGGCGGTACGCGGCGACGTCGACGCCGTACGGCAGCACCGGCACGGGACGGCGCAGCGGCGCTCCCGCGAGGCAGTACTCGCTGATCTGCGTCGTCGCGCTCGCCAGCCGGATCGAGCGCAGCAGGTGCCGCCGCATCCGCAGGTCGAGGTCCCGATAGACGTCGGTCCGCCCGATGAGCGACAGGGTGACGGGCACGCCGAGCAGCAGCCGGACCCAGCGGGCGACGAGGCCGTACCAGCCCGCGAAGTGGACGTTCACCGCCGTGAGCGGCTTCCGGCGGTGCAGCGCGCGCAGGACCCGGAACTCGGTGAACGCCCTCCGCATGCGGCGCAGCTCCCGTGGATCGGCGGTGTGGAACAGGCCGGGATAGCGCAGCACCTCGTAGCCGTCCGGCTCCGGGGCCTCGGCGGCGTAGGCGCCGCCCCACTGCTCGGGCATGGGCGTGACGACCGTCACGTCGTGCTCGCGGGCCAGCCGCCGCGCGATCTCGTGGACGCCGACCTCGGCCCCGCCGACGACGGGGAAGAAGGTGTGGCTGAGGATCGCGATATGACCCAAGTCAGTCGAGGTCCTCGTGGCTCATGGTCGCGGGCATGGACACGTCGCCGACATTGCGCGTGCCGTCCTCGACGTCGATCACGATCGGTGTCGGGAGCATGAGGCGGAAGTTGTGCGCGGCCGACGTGATGGCACCCTGGATGTTGTAGCGACCCGAGCCGAGCCGCAGATCGGGGAGCCGAAAGCGGAACGCGCGGCGGCCCGAGAACGGTTCCGGCTCGATGCCGAGCAGCCGGGCGTTCGTCCCGTAGACGCGGTGCCCGACCGGGGTGTCGATGCTCAGCCCGACGACGCCGTCCTGCACCGTCTCGCCGTTCGTGTCGACGACGATCTCGATCTCGAGCGATTCGCCGGGCCGCAGCACGCCCGTCGCCGCCGTGCCGTCGGAGCGGCGCACCGCCCCCGTCACGCGGACCGCGTTCCCCGCCCCGTCGGACTCGGCGAGCTGCGCGACCGCGAAGCCGTCCCGCAGGACGCGGAGGCCGTCGGCGGTGTCCCCGTCGAACTGGACGACGCCGTGCCGGAGCACGACGGCGCGGTCGCAGGTCATGTGGGGCAATACTCTGGTTGGGCCCGACACGCCCTGGGGCATCCCGGTCGACGTCGACTTCACTGC
>JAGIAU010000176.1:0-1951 GCA_017744755.1 Microbacteriaceae bacterium | reverse complement strand
GTGAGAGACGAGCACGATCGTGCGGCCCTCCCGCTGGAACGAGCGGATCTTCTCGAGGCACTTCTGCTGGAACGGCTCGTCCCCGACCGCGAGCACCTCGTCGACGAGGAGGATCTCCGGGTCGACGTGCACCGCGACGGCGAAGGCGAGCCGCACGTACATGCCGGAGGAGTAGAACTTGACCTGCGTGTCGATGAACTCCTCGATGCCGGAGAACTCGACGATCGCGTCGAAGTAGCGCTCCGTCTCGGCCTGGCTGAGGCCGAGGATCGAGGCGTTGAGGAAGACGTTGTCGCGACCGGTGAGATCGGGGTGGAAGCCGGCCCCGAGCTCGAGCAGCGCCGCGATGCGACCGGCGACGGCGATCGAGCCGGACGTCGGCTGGATGATGCCGCCGATCGTCTTGAGCAGGGTCGACTTGCCGGAGCCGTTCGCCCCGATGAGGCCGATGGTCTCGCCCGCCGCGACGTCGAGGCTCACATCGCGCAGCGCCCAGAACTCCTCGCGCCCGGCCTCGCGATTCCGGAAGTTGACGAGGCGCTCCTTGATCGACTTCTCCTTGTGGAGCACGAACCGCTTCGACACGTCTCGGACGCTGATCACGGTGGGCGCGGACACCCGCCGATCCTAGCCGAGGGCTCCTGAGCCTCCGGGTAGCATGGGCGACCGAGACTCCGGGAGGGAAGCGCATGCGAATCCTCGTGATCTCGAACCTCCTCCCGCCGCGGATGCTGGGCGGATTCGAGCTTGCGGCGCTGAACCTCTCGCGTGCGCTGCGCGAGCGCGGGCACGAGGTCCTCGTCCTCACCTCGCCGGCGATGCAGGAGGCGCCCGAGCAGGACGGCTGGGTGGAGCGGACGCTGAACGTGCGCGACAAGTGGTTCGAGGCCGTACCGCCCGAGCCGGAGGCGCTCCGGGAGGTCGCGTATCAGTCGCAGGTGTCGAACCCGTCGAACGCGCTGATCGTCCTCGACCGCGTCCGCGCCTTCCGGCCGGACCACATCCTGGCGTTCGGCCTCATCGGCCTCGGCGGGCTGAACCTGCTCGCGACGCTCCGGGACACGGGCGTCCCCGTCACCCTGAACCTCGGCGACGACGTCCCGAAGCACCTGCTGGGCGACGTGCCGCCGGCCGTGCGCGAGGCCTTCGACGCGGAGGCGCTCTTCGCCTCCATGCGCGCCGCGATCGTGAGCCGGACGCTCGGCCGGGAGATCGCGCAGACGGTGGCGCTGGGGCCGACGGCGTACATCGCCCGCGGCGTGCGCTACGCCGACGTGCCGCGCTCCCGCCCGCACCGCGACGGCGGCATCGCGCGCTTCGTCTCGGTCGGCATCCTGGCCCCGCACAAGGGCATCGACGTGACGTTCGACGCGATCGAGCGGGTCGCGGGTGCGGGCCGGCGCGCGTTCGTCGTCCATTTCTTCGGCGACGGCGACGCGGAGCACTGGTCGAGGGAGGCGCGGGTCCGCGGCTTCGGCGACCAGGTCGTCTTCCACGGCAAGGTGAGCCAGCTCGCGGTCGCGGAGGCGGAGGCCGGCGCGGACGCGCTCATCTTCCCGACGTGGCACCGGGAGCCGGGCGCCTCGGTCGCCGGCGAGGCGGCGGCAGTCGGCTGCGTCCCCATCATGACGGGCGACTGCGGCCCGTCCGAGTGGTTCGTCGACGGCGTGAACGCGATCAAGATCGAGCGCGATCCGGCCGACCTCGCAGAGGCGATGCGTCGCGTGATCGACGGCGAGGTCGACCTCGACGCGATGGCGGCGGCGGGGCGGCGGCTCGCGTCCGGCTCGCTCTCATTCGATCGCTCGGTTTCGCGGCTAGAATCCTGGCTGGCCGCCGGCACCCCCGAGGCGCCGGCGCGCGACGTCGATCACGAGCGCCTCGCGGCGAGGATCGTCGAGCGCGACGGCGCAGCGCGATCCGCTTGGGACCACGCGAACCAGGAGAGCAA
>JAGIAU010000175.1:4197-4454 GCA_017744755.1 Microbacteriaceae bacterium | reverse complement strand
TGCCGGCATCGCGGATGAACACGACGCGGCCGGCGACGCCGACGACCTCGCCCGTGCCGGTGTCCGGCTCGAGGTCCGGGTAGGCGGCGCGCACCGCCGGGATCGTCGTCGTGATCGGGACGGCGACCGGGTACGCCTCGGCGCCCGCCTCGAGGAGCAGGCGAGCGAGCGCCAGCGAGTCGCGATGCGGCGGCGGCTCTCCCTCGCCGCGCCCGAAGGCGCCCGTGAGCGCGGTGAACAGGCACTCGCCCTCCCAC
>JAGIAU010000175.1:0-4187 GCA_017744755.1 Microbacteriaceae bacterium | reverse complement strand
GGCGGGCTCGTCGTCCGTGGCGGGCGCGTTCTCCTCGGTCACGGCTGACAAGCCTACCCGGGCGCGGAGCGTGCGGAACGGGGCAGGCTTCGGCGGAAAACTGCCAGATCCGGCCGCGCCGCCCCGTCCGGTACGAGCCTGACCGCGCCGCTTCCTAGGCTGGAGCGGTGAACACGCGCCGCCTGCACCCCGCCTGGATCGTCGCGGGCATCGCGTTCGTCGCCCTCGTCGCCGCCGCCGGCTTCCGCGCGGCACCGAGCGCGCTCATGTCCTCGCTGCACGACGAGTTCGGCTGGTCGACGTCCGAGATCTCCGTCGCCGTCACGATCAACCTGCTGCTGTACGGCCTCGTCGCCCCGTTCGCCGCGGCGCTCATGCAGCGCTTCGGAGTGCGGTTCGTCACGACGGTCGCGCTGCTGCTCGTCGCCGCGGGCGCTGGGCTCTCCGTGCTCGCGACGGCGCCGTGGGCGCTCTGGCTGACCTGGGGCCTGCTCATCGGGCTCGGGACCGGGTCGATGGCGCTCGTCTTCGCCGCGACGATCGTCGACGCGTGGTTCGTCAGGAACCGCGGGCTCGTCATCGGCATCCTCACCGCGGGGGGTGCGACCGGGCAGCTCGTGTTCCTGCCGATCGTCGCGTCGATGGCGGAGACGAACGGCTGGCGCTGGGCGACGCTCACCTGCGCCGCGGCGGCGCTCGCTGTGGTGCCGTTCGTCATCGGGCTCGTGCGGGACCGGCCGGCGCAGCTCGGAGTGCGGCCGTTCGGGGCGCCGGACTCGTGGACGGAGCCGCCGGCACCGACCGGCAACCCCGCTCGGAACGCGCTCGTCGCGCTCCGCGACGCCTCGAAGCGGTGGCCGTTCTGGGCGCTCGCGATCGGCTTCTTCATCTGCGGCGCCTCGACGAACGGCCTCGTCGGCGTGCACTTCATCCCCGGCGCGCACGACCACGGCATGCCGGAGACGACCGCGGCGGGCCTGCTCGCCGTCGTCGGCCTCTTCGACATCGTCGGCACGATCGCCTCCGGCTGGCTCACCGACCGCGTCGACCCGCGCATCCTGCTCGGCGTCTACTACGCCGGCCGCGGCATCGGCCTCGCCGTCCTCCCGCTGCTGCTCGAGGCGACGATCCAGCCGCCGATCGTCGTGTTCATCGTCATCTACGGCCTCGACTGGGTCGCGACGGTGCCGCCGACGGTCGCGCTGTGCCGCCAGGTGTTCGGGGCGCGCGGGGCCGTCGTCTTCGGGTGGGTGTTCGCCGCCCATCAGCTCGGCGCGGCGACGGCGGCGATGCTCGCCGGCGTCATCCGCGACACGACCGGCGAGTACACGCTCGCGTGGGTCTCGGCGGCGGCGCTGTGCGGCGTCGCGGCGGTGCTCTCGGTGACGATCCGTCGGCCGAAGGCGGCTGCGGCGGGCGCCGCCGCCTGACCCGGCGTCCGACCGGCGCCCGGCACGGGACCGCTCAGCCGAGGCGGAAGCGGGCGTTGTCGATGAGGCGGGTCGCGCCGACGCGGGCGGCGACGAGCGCGATGACCGGCCCGCGGAACCCTTCCGGCGCCGGGGTGAACGTGCTCGCATCGACCACGGCGACGTAGCCGGGCTCGACCCCCGGCTCCGCCGCGAGCACCGCCTGGGTGGCCGCGAGCACGGCGCCGGCGCCCGCGCCCGCCTGCGCCTCGGCAGCCGCGAGGGAGCGCGACAGGGCGAGCGCGGCGGCGCGTTCCGTCGTCGAGAGGTAACGGTTGCGGCTCGACATGGCGAGGCCGTCGGGCTCCCGCACGATCTCGATCTCCTCGATGCGGACCGGGAAGTCGAGGTCGCGGACCATGCGCGAGACGAGCCAGAGCTGCTGCGCGTCCTTGCGCCCGAACGTCGCGACGTCGGGCCCGACGATGTGGAGGAGCTTCGCGACGACGGTGAGCGCGCCGTCGAAGTGCCCCGGCCTGGCCGCGCCCTCGAACGTGCCGCCGACCGCCCCGGCGCTCACGCGGACGAGCGCACCGCCGTCCGGGTACATCTCGGCGACGCTCGGCGCGAAGATCGCATCGGCGCCGACCGTCGCGAGCTTCGCGGCGTCGTCGTCGAGCGTCCGCGGGTAGCGCTCGAAGTCCTCGCCGGCACCGAACTGGAGGGGGTTCACGAAGACGCTGACGACGACGAACGCGCCCGGATCGGCGGCCCGGACCCGCGTCACATGCGCGAGGTGCCCGTCGTGCAGGGCGCCCATCGTCGGGACGAGCGCGATCGTGCGGCCCGCCGCCCGGGCCGCGGCGACGGCCCCGCGGACCGCCGCGATCGTCTCGAGGACCACGGGCGCCGAGGGCATGCGGTCGAGCCTACCCGGGGGCTCGGTGTGGACGAGTGTGCAGCTGGTGCCCTTTCGGGGCGCACAGCACGGCGCGAACTGCACACTCGCGCGTTGCGGCCCGCGGAGGCGGAGGCGGGGCGGGTGAGTGAGGGGTAGGCGCGCGGGGTCAGAGCTCGGGGGGCGGCGCGACGCCGCGGCCGAGCGCGGCGTCGACGCTCGAGCGGATGAGCGGCGCGACGATCGAGGCGGGATGCTCGATGCCGATGCGCTCGAGGATGCCGATGCTCTGGCCGACGATCGAGGCGGAGAACGCGCTCGCCGTCGCCACGGCCTCCGCGTAGGCGGGGCGGTCCTCCTCCGCGACGACGACGGGCTCCGCACCGAGCTCGACGACGAGCGCCTGGGCGATCGGCAGCACGGGCGCGGGGGCCGTGACGGCGCAGACCGCCTCGCGCAGACGGGCGAGGTCGAGGGACGTGCCGGTGAAGACCATCGCCGGGTGGATCGCGAGCGGGATCGCGCCGCGCTGCATCGCGGGGAGCAGCACGTCCGTGCCGAGGCCCGCTGCGGTGTGCGCGACGAGCGTCCCGGGTCGCCATCGACCGGCGTCGGCGAGGCCCTGCACGAGCGGCGCGAGCTCCTCGGACGGGATCGCGAGCAGCACGAGATCCGCGAGCGCGAGCAGATCCGGGATCGGCAGCACGGGCGCGGCGCCGAGCAGCGCCTCGACGCGGTCGCGGCCGGCCTCGGAGGTCGTGGCGACGCCGACGATCCGGTGACCGGCCCCGGCGAGGCCCGCGGCGAGGACGGGACCGACTCGGCCCGCGCCGATGACCCCGACGGAGAGGCGGCCGTCGCGCGTGCTCATGCCATCGCCCCGAGCGCTCTGCGCTCCGTCTCCTGCCACAGCACGACGCCGTCCGAGGCGTCGAGGGCGCCGACGTGGGCGCGCACGACGCCGAGCACCGTGTGCACCTCGACGCGGGCGAGCCGCATCGGGCGCGACAGCGGGCCGTCCTCGATCGCGACGGACTGCACCCGGGCGAGCGGCACGAGCGTCAGCGAGCGCCACAGCTGACCGCGACGGAGGACGACGGTGCGGTCGTCGAAGGCGAAGCCGTTGCGCCGCCATGAGAACCAGCGGAACCACTGCCCGCGACGCGGCGAGGTCGTGAAGGACGACGGCTCCTCCCAGTCCGGCAGCACGAGCCCGACGACCCGCCGCACCTCCTCGATCGTGCCGACGGGGAGCAGCGTCGTGTTCGCCTGGCCGGCCGCGCCGTCGCGGAGGCTCATCGCCGCGCGGTTGATGCGGATCCGCCACCAGCCGAAGGGCCGCCACAGCAGCGGCTGCTGCAGCTCGATGGCGTGCACCCGGCCGGGCGGGAGCGTCTCGTTCGTCGTGGAGAGCAGGCCGAAGCCGACGCGGATGCCATCGGGCGTCGCCGCGATCGAGTAGCGCAGCGAGCGCACGATCTCGCGGAGCGCGACGCCCCAGATCGCGATGACGATCGGGACGAGCGGCACGAGCAGGAACGGCCGGTGGATCCCCGCGACGATCGTGCCCGCGAGGACGACGAGCAGCATCGGCCCGAACCGCAGCGCCACCGCCCCGATCAGCCGACCCGGGTGCATCTCGACCAGCGAGGTCGCGACGACGGGCTGGTCGAGCTCCGGGGCGAGGAGCTCGCTCGCCCGTGCGGCGATGCGATCGCCGATTCCGGCGGGCTGCGCCCCCGCGGGGGCGAGGGGCGGCGACCAGAGCACGGCCTCCGGGGCGCCCGGGCCCGCCGCGGCCGCGGCCTCCTGCCGCCGACGCGCCGACGCCGCGAGCAGGATCTCCCCGCGCAGCGCGTCCGCGCGCGCCGAGCTCAGAT
>JAGIAU010000174.1 GCA_017744755.1 Microbacteriaceae bacterium | reverse complement strand
GGTGGCCGACCGCCGGACCGGTCGGATAATAGCGCGAGAAGCCGCGCTGCGGCACCACGCCGGGGAGCTCGGGCAGCCGGACGGTGAGCACCGCCGTGAGGCCGGCGAGCACGTCGTCCTTCTCCAGCTTGTCGCTGCCGAGCTTGAGGCGGCGCGCCTGCGCCTCCGTCTCCGACCGCAGGAAGCGCAGCAGGCCCTGCTCGAAGCCGGCCGTGTGCGTGCCGCCCTTGGGCGTCGCGATGATGTTCACGAAGGACCGGACCGTCGTGTCGTAGCCGGTCCCCCAGCGCACGGCGAGGTCGACGACGCACTCGCGCTCGACCTCGCGCGAGACCATGTGGCCCGCGTCGTCGAGCACCGGCACCGTCTCCGTGAAGCGGCCCGTGCCCTGGATGCGCCAGGTGTCGGTCACCGGCGCGTCGACCGCCAGGTGGTCGGCGAACTCGCCGATCCCGCCGGCGAAGTGGAAGGACTCGGTCCTCGGCCCCTCGGGGCCGGTCCCGTCGGTCAGGTCGAGGCGGAGGTCGGGGACGAGGAACGCGGTCTGCCGGAGCCGGTCGGTCAGCTCCGCGGGCTGGAACGACGCGCCCTTCGTGAAGATCTGCGGATCCGCCCAGTAGCGCACGCGCGTGCCCGTGACATCCTTGCCGACCTTGCCGACGACCCGCAGCTCGCTCGCGTCGTCGAAGGGCCGGAACGGCGAGTCCGGCCGCGGCCCGTCCGGACCGTCGGCGAACACGCCCGGCTCGCCTCGATGGAACGACATCGCCCAGGTCTTCCCATCGCGGTCGACCTCGACGTCGAGGCGCTCGCTCAGGGCGTTCACCACCGAGGCGCCGACGCCGTGCAGGCCGCCGGACGCCGCATAGGAGCCGCTGCCGAACTTGCCGCCGGCGTGCAGCTTGGTGAACACGACCTCGACGCCGCTCAGCCCCGTCTTCGGCTCGACGTCGACGGGCACGCCGCGGCCGCGGTCGCGCACCTCGACGGAGCCGTCCGCATGCAGGTGCACCCCGATCGTCGAGCCGTGGCCGGCGAGGGCCTCGTCGACCGAGTTGTCGATGATCTCCCAGAGGCAGTGCATGAGACCGCGCGAGTCCGTCGAGCCGATGTACATGCCGGGACGCTTGCGGACCGCCTCGAGGCCCTCGAGGACGGACAGGTGCCTGGCGGAGTACTCGGATGCCACCCAGCGAGCCTAAGCGCGACCCCCGACAAGCCGCCGGAGCCTCGCCGGACCCGGCCGGAGCCTCGCCGGCCACCCGCGAGTGTGCAGTCGACGCCCCTCCTCCAGCGTGCGGGGGGCGTCGACGGTACACTCGCGGGGAGGCGTCAGGACTGGGCGCGCCCGATCCACTTGTCGACGAGCGGCGCCTCGTAGGCCCGCACCGCCGCGAGCAGCGCCGGCACGCTGTCCTCGACGATGAGCATGCCGCGGTGCACGGGCTTCACGAACTGCTCCGCGACCATGTGGTCGAGGAACGCGCCGAGCGCGTCGAAGTACCCGGCGACGTTCAGCAGCGCGCAGGGCTTCCGGTGGTGGCCGAGCTGCGCCCACGTCCACACCTCGAACAGCTCCTCGAGCGTCCCCGCCCCGCCGGGCAGCGCGACGAAGCCGTCGGAGAGCTCGGCCATCATCGCCTTCCGCTCGTGCATCGAGCCGACGACGTGCAGGGCGCTGAGCCCCGTGTGCCCGATCTCCTTGTCCTGCAGTGCGCGCGGGATGACCCCGATGACCTCGCCGCCCGCGGCGAGCGCGGCGTCGGCGACCGCGCCCATCAGCCCGACCGACGCGCCGCCGTACACGAGGCCGATCCCGGCTTCGGCGAGCGATCGGCCGAGCAGCTCGGCGGCCTCCCGGTACTCGGGGAGACGACCGGCACTGGAACCCATGAACACGCAGAGCCGCATGGGAATCGAGCCTAGGCGCGCGGGCCCGAGGTCTCGTCTCGCCGCGCTCGCCGGACGGCTCGACCCGCGGACGGCCGCATTCCCGGCGTCCGCCCTGAGCGAAACGGTGACGCGTCTGACATGGATCCGCAATCTTCGTGTGTTTGGATCTAGGCATCGAGCTGGACCGCACACTCGAGCAGGAGGAGAGATCGACATGACGCAGCTGACCGACGGCGTGGCCGACACCGTTTACGAGCTCTCCGCCCTCGACCGCTGCGATGCATGCGGCGCCCAGGCCTACGTCCGGGTGACGGTCGCGAGCGGCGAGCTGTACTTCTGCGCGCACCACGGCGCGAAGTTCCGCGAGAAGCTCGCGCCGACGGCGGTCGCCTGGCACGACGAGTCCGCGAAGCTCCTCGCCGACGCCGCCGTCTAAGCTCGACGCGTGAAGCGCGTCAAGTACTACCTGGCGCGCCTGCGGAGCCTCGACACGGCGAACATGCGCCGCGTCGCCGGCGAGATCGCCGCGAAGACGGGCAGAACGCGCCTGGGCGTGCTGCTCGACATGGCCTGGTGCTCGGTCAGGTACGGCGCCGGCTACCTCGACTACCTCGAGTACGAGTTCTACCTGCTGAAGCCGCGCGAGCGCGCGACGTTCATGACGAGCACGCACTTCGACCGGATCGCGGCGCGATACAACGAGCGCGAGTACCGGCACCTCTTCGCCGACAAGGCCGAGTTCAACGTCCTGTTCGACCGCTTCCTCGGCCGCGAGTGGCTCGATGCGCGTGTCGCCTCGCCCGAGGAGATCGGCGCGTTCCTCGTCCGCCACCCCGTCGTCATGACGAAGCAGCCGGACTCGGTGCACGGCCACGGCGTCAAGCGCCGCACCGCGGATGACGCGGGCGACCCCGCCGCGTTCCGCGATGAGCTGGTGGCGAGCGGCCACATCCTCGTCGAGGAGTTCATCACGCAGCACCCGGAGCTCGCCGCGCTCGCCCCGCGGAGCGTCAACACGCTGCGGGTCATCACGTTCTTCGACGGCGAGCGCCTGCATGTCCTGTGCGCCGCCCTCAAGCTCGGCAACGACGCCGACGTCGACAACTTCGGCTCCGGCGGGATGTACACGATCCTCAGCGACGACGGGATCGTCGAGTACCCCGCCTTCGACATCCACGACCGGGTGTTCTCGACGCATCCGGTGACCGGCCTGCCGATCGTCGGCTTCCGCGTCCCGCACTACGAGCTGCTCCTCCGCACGCTCGACGAGGCCGCGCGCGTCGTCCCGCAGATCCGCTTCGTCGGCTGGGACGTCGCGATCCTCCCCGAGGGCGTCGCGATCGTCGAGGGCAACTGGAACACGGGCGGCTTCCAGATGAAGCCGTCCCTCTCCGGTGTCAAGACGGGTCTGATGCCGAGGTTTCGCGCCGCCATCGGCGAGTTCTGACCCGCCGCCTCGATCCGTTTTCAGGGACAGCCGGGGGTACGAGCGCGTATTGCGTTCGTACCCGGCTCCGACCCTGAAAACGGATCGAACCGCGGATGCTCAGGAGGCCGGGTCGGGGGCCGGCAGCTCGAGGCGCTGGGCGAGGGAGGCGCGGGCGCGGCGGGCGAGCTCGTCGACATGGGCGTGCCGCTCACCGGGGACGTACCGCTCGGCGAGGCCGCGGCGCGCGAGGCCGAGGCGGATGAACGCGTCGGCGAGGACCGGGTTCTTCGGCAGCAGCGGCCCGTGCGCGTGCGAGCCGAACGCGCTGCCGGCGATCGCGCCCTCCGGCCGCCCGTCCATCCCCGTCCACGGCCCGCGCACGATCTCGCCGAGCGCGTGCTCGGGGGCGTCCTGCAGGATGACGCGCTGACGCAGGTTCACGTAGCCGTGCAGCACGCCGAGGCCGGCGGAGCGCACCACGAGCATCCCGGTCGCGAGCGACTCGAGCGGCTCGGACCGCGCGGGGAAGACGCCGGCGCCCGCCTGCGACGCGTCGTCGCCCGGGAAGTGCACGATCGCGGTGCTCAGCGCGTAGCCGCCCGCGACGGCGAGATAGGCGGTGCCGCCGGCGATCCAGTCCCCCAGCCGCGAGGACTCGGCGACGAGGCTCGGGAGCGCGTCGCGCTGGGCGGGGATGGAACCCCCTCCCACGAGCACGAAGTCCGGCGCCTCGGCAGGCCAGGCATCGCCCGGGTCGACCGACGCGACGACCACGTCGAGACCGGCCCACTCGAGTCGTCGGCGGAGCGCGAGCAGGTTCCCGCTGTCGCCGTTCTGGTCGAAGTGGCCGGGGAAGACGTCGAGGATCGTGACCGCGCTCATGCGACGTGCTCCGTGTCGGCGTCGTAGAGGCCGAGGTGCCGCCGCGTGCGGCGCATGCCGTCGGCCGAGAAGATGACGGTCTTCACGCCGTGCGACGGCTCCGGAAGCGCGAAGAACGCGTCGACGGCGTCCTCGACCGACTCGATGATCTCGTCGACCCGGATGCCCTCGTAGGCGAGCTTCATCGCCATCTCGTACGCCTGCAGCCCGCCGAGCACGCGGACCCGTCGCACGCGGCTCCAGTCGACCGGCC